>NZ_JBHUYG010000019.1:0-38625 GCF_042668795.1 Pedococcus sp. NPDC057267
CCGCCGTTTCACGCCAGCAACTGCCGTTTTGCGCGGCAGGTCGGGCGCCCGGGCGGTCGGGCGCCCGGGCGGTCAGGCGGGCTCGGGCGGGGCAGCGTCAGGCGGGCTCGGGGGCGCGGTAGCCGGTGGGCTCGCCGGAGCCCAGGTCGACGATCGCGGCCACCGGGCCGCCGCCGTCCGGACCCTGGTGTGCGGCCGACACCGACACGAACACCGCCGGGTCACCGGTCACCGCGGCCGTCACGCCACCGACCGCGGCCTTGATCTGCCGGTGCCAGTGCACGTCGGAGTCGTCGAGCATCGCGTTGCGGCGACCGCGCACCTGCCCGTCCTGGCTGACCTCGCACTTGAGGAACACGTTGACCAGCCGGCCCTGCAGGTCGGAGGAGTGCGGCCGCTCGGGCAGCTCGAGCCCGGCGTCCCGGATCGCCGACCACACGCCGTCGGCGTCGAGCGCGTCCCGCATCACGGAGTGGCCGATCCGGTACCGGCCGCCGACCCCACGGGCGTTCCCCACGACGACGACCTGCGCCCGGTCGAGCTCGACACCCGACGAGCACGACGCCACCGACGAGTAGAGCGACCGGTCGCGCAGCACGTCCTCGTCGCGCGGCATGTCGATCTCCCCGAGGGCGACCGCGATGCCGAGCGCCGTCCCGCCGTTGGAGACGTCCATCGAGGCCAGCGTGTCCTCGGTGAACACGTCGTGCCCGCGGCTCTTGGCGTCGCGGATCGTGTCGATGGTCAGCAGCGGCGTCTTGGTCTGCACGTAGTGCACGTCGGCCGGGTCGGTGATGCCCGCCCGCTCCATCGCGACCTTCACGGCGTCGGCGACCTTCGTCACCATCGCGGTCCTTCCGATGTCCTCCGGCAGCAGGACCTCGCTCATCGCGAACCCGACCGTCAGGCGCGGCTCGTCGGTCTGCTCGGCGTGGTCCGCCGAGACGGTCGCGAAGATCGTCGCGTGCGGGCTGATGACCCCGTCGGTGCCGCCGGACCACACGATCGGCACCTCCTTGACCCGCTCGGCATCCGCGCCCTTCGCCACGAGCGCCTCGCGGAACGCCCGGTCGGCGAGGATCCGCGTGTAGTCGTTGACGCCGCCGTTGCCCTCCGTCTTGCCGATGATGGCGATGACCCGGTCTGCCTCCAGCACGCCGTCGTCGATGAGCTTGGTCAGCTCGGACGCGTCGGAGACGCTGTGGATCGGGACCTTGCGCACCTCGATGGGCTCGGGCATGGGTGTCACCTTCCGTCTCGTGGGGATTCCGTTGCAGGAGTGGGGGGCTCGGTATGCCGCGTGCCCGCGGAGGTCTCGCCGCTCACCGTGGTGCCGACCGCGCCCGGGTCGGACACGGCCTCGGTGATCCGCTCGAGCGAGGTGATCACCGACGTGCCACCCGCCCTCGCGAACCGGAGAGCCGCCTCGACCTTCGGCCCCATCGACCCCGACGCGAACTCGCCGTCCGCGGCATACCGCTCGAGCTCGGCGACCGGCACGACGCCGAGCGGTCGCTCGTCCGCGGTCCCCCAGCCGACCACGGCGTGGTCGACGTCCGTCGCGATGACCAGCACGTCGCACCGGACGGCCCGGGCGAGCAGGGCGGCGGTGAGGTCCTTGTCGATGACGGCCTCGACACCGTGCACCGAGCCGTCCTCGACGCGCACGACCGGGATGCCGCCACCGCCGGCCGCGACGACGACGTACCCGTCCTCGAGCAGCGTCAGCAGGGTCGGCGTCTCCAGCACCTCGACCGGCTCGGGGGAGGCGACCACGCGGCGCCAGCCCCGCTCGCCGCGGTCCTCCCACGTCTCGCCGTGGTCGACGAGCACCTGCGCCTGCTCACGCGGCAGGAACCGACCGATCGGCTTGGTGGGTCGCCGGAAGCCGGGGTCGTCGGCGTCGACCAGCGTGCGGCTGACCAGCGCCGCGACGCGTCCCCGCACCCCGTGCCGGGCGAGGGCCGCCTCGAGGGTGTCGAGGATCGTGAAGCCGATGGTCCCCTGCGTCTGGGCCCCGCACCAGTCCAGCGGCACGGGCGGGACGACGTGGGCGGCGAGCTCGTTCTTGACGAGCAGGTTGCCGACCTGGGGGCCGTTGCCGTGCGTGAGCACGACCTCGTGCCCGGCTGCCACGACCTGCGCGACGTGCTCCATCGCGCCGGCGATGGCGTGGCGCTGCGCCTGGGGGGTGGCGCTGCCGTCGGGGCCGGTCATGGCGTTGCCGCCCAGCGCGATGAGTACGCGCATGCCACCTCCCCGCCCGTCGCCCGTCCTGTGCGGCGAGCCTAGGCAGCGCCGGCGCGACCTGACGTCGTCAGGTCCTGCCCAACGGCAGGCCCGGCCTTGGCAGATGTGGGCAGCCGCGCCGACCGGTCAGGGGAGGGCGCGTGCCCGCCTGGCCCCCGCCCGCAGGTCGTGCCAGAAGACCCGGGCGGCTGCCGCGAGCGAGAGGACGAGCCCCAGAACGGCACCTGTCGTCACCCCCGCCGGGGAGCGGGTGATCAGCCAGCCGACCCAAGGGAGGACCCCCAGGACGACGCCGATGGCCGGCGTGAGGACGACCAGCCGAGCCTTCTCCCCGCGGCGCCACAGCTGCGAGGCGAGGACGAGCACGGAGCACGGAAGCAACAGCCAGAACCCACCGAGGAGGGCCAGCACGAGGACCTCCAGCGGATGGAGGGCGTACGCGTCCACGACCTCGGGGCCGCCGTTGACGCTGCTGCCGGTGTAGGCGGGACGGAGGCCACTCGTGAGCAGTGTCCACACCACGCACAGCCCGAGCAGGACGCCGACGACCGCCGGCACCCAGGTCCCCGAGAGCGCGGGGCGCCGTGGTGCCGCAGGGGCCGGAGCCGCCACGAGCACGGTCGCCGGCCGCCCGGCATACGCCTCGTCGGCGATGGCCTGCGGCGGCCCCAGCTCCGCGAGCGCCGCCCGGACCTCGGCGTCCGTCGCGCCGGCGCCGGCCCCGGCTTCGAGGTGCTCACGCACCCCGGCGAGCACCTCGGCCCGTTCGCCGGGCTCGATCCCGTGGAGCAGCAGCTCGAGGTCGCGCAGGTAGGCGTCAGCGAGCGGGTGGGTGGTCTCAGCGGTCATGCGGTCCCCCGGAGAGTGTGGTGTCGACGGCGTCGCGGAACGGCTTCCACGTGCGACGGAACGCGGCTAGCGACTCACGCCCCTCCGCGGTCAGGGCGTAGTAGCGACGGGGTGGCCCCTCGCTCGACTCCTGCCAGGTGGTCTCGACCAGGCCTGCCTTGCGGAGCCGCGCGAGCAGCGGGTAGAGCGTCCCCTCGCTGGCGAGCAGCACGCCGTCGGCCGTGAGCTGTCGAGCCAGGTCGAGCCCGTACAGCTCGCGCCGCTCGAGCAGGGCGAGCACGCAGTACTCCAGCGCACCGCGACGCAGCTGCGTCAGGATGGTGTCGTCGCCGGGTACCATGCGACGCAACCTAGCGCCGCCGCCACCTGTCGCGCAAGGAAGGGGTGTTTGCGCGATCGCGGCGGTGATCACCGCGGGGATCGCGCGAAGACCCGCCCAGGCAGTCGGCCCACGGCAGATGGCCCACAGCAGTTGGCTCAGGCCGCGGGCGGCACCGGCCCGAGCGCGACGAGCAGGTCGGCCACGGCGCGGGGGTCGTCGAGGGCGTCACCGAACAGCTCGCGCAGCTGGCCCACGCGGTACCGCACCGTCTGCGGGTGCACGAACAGCGCCTCCGCCACCGGTTCGCGCCGCCCCCGCAGGAGCAGCCACAGCCGCAGGGTCTCCTCGAGCTTCTCGCGCGCGGCCGGCGTGAGGTCGTCGAGGGGCGCGAGGGCCCGGGCGCGCAGGTCGGCCAGTGCCTGGGGGTCCGCGGCGAGGACGATCTGGGCCAGGTGCGCGTCGGTGTCGTATGCCGTGGGCTCGCCCCCGCGGGCGAGGCGCCCGCGCAGGGCGCGGTGGTGCGAGGCGGCCGCCTGGCGCCACGGGACAGTGGGGCCGACCACCGCGTCGTGGCCCTCGAGCTGGCGCACGAGCCGGCGACGGGTCGTCGGGGTGAGGCCCGGGGCCACGAGCGCCACCACGTCCTCGGAGGCCTCGACGCCGGGCACGTCCTCGCTCAGCACGAGGGTGCGCCCGTCGACGAGCGAGCGCACGTGGTGGGTCTCCGCGTCGGGCACCAGCAGCACGGTGACCGTCCGCGGCAGGTCCCAGCCGGCCCGCTCCGCGCGACGGGTGACGACCTCCTCGGTGGTGCCGCGCAGGAGGTCGAGCGCGAGCCGCTCCTGCAGGCGCTGCTGGAGCCGCTCGGCGGAGGCGAGCTGGTCGGCATGGCCGCTCACGCTGGCGGCCGACAGCTCGTCGATGTAGGCGAACACGAGCTCGGCGAACCGGGCCAGGGCCTCGGCGCTCATCCCCGCTCGCACGGCCTCCTCGCTGAGGCCGCGCCACGAGACCCGCGCGCCGATGCGGTACGCCGACAGCAGGGCGTCCATGCTCCGGCCACTGCGGGCCTCGCCACGGCCGAGGTCGTACGACGCCACCAGGGCGGGGCCGAGCGGCGTGCTCGGGTCGTCGGAGCGGGCGGCGATCGACAGGAAGGTGCCGAGCGCCACCTGCACGGCCGTCTCGATGTTCCCCACGAGGTAGTCGCGGGCGCTGGCATAGCTGGGGACCTCGTCGATGATCGCCTCGACCGCGTGGGTCGCGACGCCGGGCAAGGCGCCCTTGAGGCGTGACAGCACGTCGGGTGGCAGGGTGAGACCCGCGGCCCGCTCCGTCGCCGACCCGCCCGTCGGCACGGTGGTGGGGCCGCCTGCGCCGGAGCCGGTCGGCTTGGCGGTCGAGGCGGAGCCGGGACTGCTGGGGCTGGACGGGTCCTCTGGGGCGGATGCGACCATCTTTTGTCTCCTGCGAACAACAATGCGCGCCGAACTCACGCGTCGCGGTCAGGAAACTAGCCTACCCGGGCAGCCATCATGGTTCCATGACCGCAGTTCTCCCACTTCGCACCGCGTCGCCGGCGCCCACGAGGCGACCCCTGCGCACTGCCCTGTGGCGGGTCGCCGAGGCCGTCGTGCACCCCCTGCTCCCCTCCGACTACCTCGACCTCGTCGCGCCGCTGCGCGCCGGGGCCGACCTGCGCGCCCGCGTCGTCTCGGTCACCCCCGAGACCCGCGACGCCGCCACCGTCGTCCTGCGCCCCGGCCGGGCCTGGCGCGGACACGTCCCCGGCCAGTACATCCGCATCGGCGTCGACGTCGACGGCGTGCGCAACTGGCGCGCGTACTCCCTGACCAGCCGCACCGACGCCCCCGACGGCCTGCTGTCGATCACCGTCAAGGCGATCCCGGAGGGCAAGGTCAGCAACCACGTCGTCCGCGCCCTCCAGCCCGGCACCCTGGTCCACCTCGACCAGGCGACGGGCGACTTCACGCTCGGCGAGCAGGCCCCGGCCCGCGCCCTCTTCGTCACTGCCGGCTCGGGCATCACCCCCGTCATGGGGATGCTGCGCAACCACCTCCACGAGCTGCGGGACGTCGTGCTCGTCCACTCCGCACCCACCCGCGACGACGTCGTCTTCGGCGCGCAGCTGCGCGCGTGGGCGCAGGACGGCCGCCTCCGCCTCGTCGAGCGGCACACCGACACCGACGGCATCCTCGCCCCCGCCGACCTCGACGAGCTCGTGCCCGACTGGCGCTTCCGCGAGGCCTGGGCGTGCGGCCCCACCGGGCTGCTCGACGCGTTCGAGGACGCGTATGCCGAGGCCGGCCTCTCCGAGCGCCTGCACACGGAGCGCTTCCGCCCCGTCGTCATCGCCGAGGGCGAGGGCGGCACCGTGGCCTTCGGCCGGCAGGGCACCGTCGTCGAGGCCGACGGCGCCACCCCGATCCTCGACGCCGGTGAGGAGGCCGGCGTGCTGATGCCGTCCGGGTGCCGGATGGGCATCTGCTTCGGCTGCGTCGTGCCGCTGAAGCAGGGCGCAGTCCGCGACCTGCGCAACGGCGAGCTCACCGTCGCCAGCGAGGGCGACGGCGTCCGCATCCAGACCTGCGTCTCCGCCGCCGCCGGCGAGTGCGAGATCGACCTCTGACCCCACCGGGCGCTGCGCCACGCAGGCGCAGTCGCTCCACCGACCACCGCGTCGCCACCACGGCGCACCGAGACCCAGCTCTGAGACCCCCCACAGAACGGGAGAACCACCACTCATGACCGCCACCGCCAACAAGGCCACCGAGGACTTCGACCTCAGCATCGACGGCTCGCTCGCCGGCACGCCCCGTGCGCCGCAGCGCACGACGTCGCTCAACAGCCGGCTGTCGGCCGTCACCACCGAGCGCCGCCACGTCGCCAAGCCGTCCGGCAAGCCGGACCCGGCCGGGCACCTGACCGCCGAGGAGATCGAGGCGCTCGGTGCCGAGCTCGACGCCCTGCGCCAGGAGGTCCTGGACTCGCGCGGTGCCGCGGACGCGGCATACATCCGCAAGGTCCTCAAGTGGCAGCGCGGCCTGGAGATGGGCTCGCGCGCGGTGCTGCTGTTCTCGCTCTTCCCGCCGGCGTGGTTCGTCGGGACGGCCGGCCTGTCGGTCGCGAAGATCCTCGAGAACATGGAGCTCGGGCACAACATCATGCACGGGCAGTGGGACTGGATGCGCGACCCGCGGATCCACAGCCAGGAGTGGGAGTGGGACAACGCGTCCCCGTCGGAGTTCTGGAAGCACTCCCACAACGAGCTGCACCACACCTTCACCAACGTGATCGGGCGGGACAACGACCTCGGCTACGGCATCATGCGCGTCGACGAGGACCAGCGCTGGACGCCGTCCTACCTGGGGCAGCCGGTCTACAACTTCGTCAACATGCTCTTCTTCGAGTACGGCATCGCCGCGTACGACCTCGAGGTCGGCGCCTATCTCAAGGGCCGGGGCAAGGACAAGGAGACGTTCCGCCGCGACGCGAAGAAGGTCCTGCGCAAGATCGGCCGCCAGGCCCGCAAGGACTACCTGCTGCACCCGCTGCTGTCGGGGCCGTCGTTCTTCCACACCCTCGGCGCGAACTTCGTCGCCAACACCGTCCGCAACGTGTGGACCCACTCGGTCATCATGTGCGGCCACTTCCCCGAGGGCGTCGAGACGTTCGCCAAGTCCTCGATCGACGGCGAGACCCGTGGCGAGTGGTACCTGCGCCAGATGGTCGGCTCGGCGAACATCAGCGGTAGCAAGGCCATGCACCTGATGACCGGCAACCTGTCGCACCAGATCGAGCACCACCTGTTCCCGGACCTGCCGAGCAACCGGTACGCCGAGATCGCCCCGCGCATCCAGGAGATCTGCCAGCGCTACGGCCTGTCCTACACGACGGGTCCGCTGCCCAAGCAGGTCGCCTCGGCGTGGAAGCAGGTCGTCACCCTCGCGCTGCCGAATGCGCAGCCCGGTCGCAACCGCGTCGGCATCGCCGCCGAGGCCGTCGGCAAGCGGGTCCGCCGCAAGCTGCGCGGCGGCCGCGCCCGCACCGCCTGACTGTCCTCCAGCCGAGGCCTGACGCTCCCCGCGTCAGGCCTCGGCTGCGTCGTCAGCCGGCTCCGTGTGGGTCATGGACTCCCGCACCGGCCAGTGGGCGAGCGTCCCGAGGAGCACGAGGAGCAGTGCCTCGGCCTGCAGAGGTGTCACCTGAACGGCTCGGTGGTCCCAGGCGCGACGCCGAGCACGGGCGGCCGCCCCTTCAGTTGCCGGCGCCGCAGTCCTTGCCGGCGGGAGTGCAGACGCTGACAGCGAACGGCATCACGACCCGGTGCCGCACGAGTCCTGAGCGGTAGACCACCTCGTACCCGCGGTACTTCCACGTGCCGGGGCGCGTCACCCTGTACGTGACGAGCACCTCGGCGCTCCCGCGGAACGGCCCCGCATCGCGGGTGCGCGGGATGGTGTAGCCGGCGGGCGCTCGGCGGTCTGCCAGTGGGACGAGCTCTGCGCCCGAGCCGTCCACGAGGCCAATGCCGTCACGACCGTGCACCCGCGGTGCCAGTTGCACGGACGTCACCGCCAGACCTGCGGAGGTGTCCGTGGCGGGTACCGGTCTGACGCTTTCGAGGTGGACGTCGAACCAGCCGTCGTTGACGAGCGCAACGGCCCCCTCGGTGAACTCGTCCCCGACGTCGCGGCTGGCGCCGGCGCCTGCTGCCCAGTGGGTCGGGCCGAGCGGTCCCTCACCCGTGCCGATACCGGTCAGGCACATCGTCACCCCGACCGCTGCGACCACACCGACGGCGACCGCCACCCGGCGGCGGTTCCAGCGGCGCCACCACGGGCGCCCCGCAGGCTGGGGCCCGGCGTCGTCGATGCCCACGTCCCCCTGGACAACCCCCATGCCCGGAGTATGCCGCGTCAGTCCAGCTCGTCGAGCCACTTCCGGACGGACTCGTCGTGCTGGCCCAGCATCGGCGGTGCGAGGTGCTCGGGCCGCCCACCGGCATACGCGTTGTCGTCGAGGCGGATCGGCGGCCCGGGGAGCTCGATGGTGCCCAGGGACGGGTGGTCCACCTCGATGACGAGGCCCTGCGAGCGGGTCTGGTCCCAGTCGTAGACGCGGTCGATGGTGCGCACCTCGCCGGCGGGTATCCCGAGCTCGGCGAGCCGGGGGAGCAGCTCGGCGAGCGGGTGGTCGGCGAACGCGGCGTTGAGGGTCGCGGTGACCTGGTCGCGGTTGACGGTGCGCTCGCGGTTGGTGGCCATGCCGGGGGCGGCGGGGTCGATGCCGAACGCGGTGGCCAGCTTCACCCACAGCGACTCGCTGCCACAGGCGACCTGGATGTCGCCGTCCTTGCAGTGGAAGAGGCCGTAGGGCGACAGGCTCGGGTGGTGGTTGCCCTGGGCGTGCCCGACGTGGCCGGCCACCGTGTAGGCCGTGCCCTGGAACGCGTGCGCGCCGACGATGGCCGCGAGCAGGCTGGTCCGCACGACGCGTCCGCGGCCGGTGCGGAACCGCTCGTGCAGCGCGGAGACCACGCCGTAGGCGCCGTACATGCCGGCGAGCAGGTCGCCGATCGGCACGCCGACCCGCTGCGATGTGTCGGCGTCCGGCCCGGTGACGGACATGAGGCCGGCCTCGCCCTGGGCGATCTGGTCGTAGCCCGGACGGCCACCCTGCGGGCCGTCGTGGCCGAACCCGCTGATGGACAGGACCACGAGGCGCGGGTTCAGCTCGTGCAGCCGGTCGACGGGGAAGCCGAGGCGGTCCAGGACGCCGGGGCGGAAGTTCTCGACGAGGACGTCGGCGGCCCGGACGAGGCGCGTGAGGACGTCGCGGCCGTCGTCGGACTTGAGGTCGAGGGTGATCGACTCCTTGTTGCGGTTCGCGCTGAGGTAGTACGTCGAGACAGGGTCGTCCTCGGGTCCCACGAACGGCGGCCCCCAGCCACGGGTGTCGTCGCCGCTGCCCGGCGTCTCGACCTTGATGACGCGCGCTCCCATGTCGCCCAGCATCATCGCGGCGTGCGGCCCGGCGAGGGCGCGGGAGAGGTCGACGACGGTGATGTCCTCCAGCGGTGCTGTCACGGGCTCATCCTGTCAGCGGCTCCGGGTTCGGGGGAGGGGTCGGGCCGGCCCACGGGCCCGCCGTGCGGGAGAGGCCGGGTCGGACGATGGCCCGATGGTGGATCGTTGCCGGATCGCCACCCGACGGGGGTTCCGGGGGTCGAGGGCGCGGCGGAGCATGGATGGGGGCCTGGCTGGTGGGACCGTGCCGGGGACGTCACGGGAGGTGGTGCCGTTGCGTGCACGACGTGTCCTGCCGTCGCGACGGCTGCTCGCGCTGCTCGCGGTCCTCGCGGTCGTGGGCGGGACGGCGTGGTGGGTCTCGGAGGACCGGGGACCCGGGCGCGGCGGGGCGCCGCTCGTCGACGCGACGGGGGCGCCCGACGCCGACCCGTCGGTCTGCGCGCAGCGCGTCAACCGGACCCCGCAGATGCTGGTCGACTGCGTGACGACGTCGGGGGTGTGGGCGCACATGGAGCGGTTCCAGCAGATCGCGGACGCCCACCCCGGTGCTGACGGCCACCCATCCCGCAACTCCGGTGAGCCCGGCTACAAGGCGTCCGTCGACTACGTCGCCGACGTGATGCGTGCCGCGGGCTACGACGTGACCCTGCAGCAGTACACGTTCCACTACTTCAGCTGGGTCGGGACGCCGGTGCTGAGCCTGGTGTCGCCGAGTGCGCACGCGTTCCGGGTCGGCACCGAGTTCGACCCGGGACCCGTGGCCGGCACGGCGACCGCGGCGGTGCAACCGGTGCAGGGCATGGTCGTGCCCGCGACCTCAGCCGCACGGTCGAGCAGCGGCTGCCGGGCCGTCGACTTCGCCGGCTTCGTCCGCGGCCGGATCGCGCTGGTCCAGCGCGGCGGCTGCACCTTCGACGTGAAGGTCGCGAACGCGACGGCTGCCGGCGCGTCCGCGGTCGTCCTCTTCAACGAGGGCACGACGGACCGTTCGGGCGTGTTCGCGGGCGTGCTGTCCGACCAGGCGCGCGTCCCCGTCGTCTTCACCTCGTATGCCGTGGGTGCCGGGCTCGTGGCGCAGTCGCGGTCGGGTGCGCGTTCCGTCGTCACCGTCGAGGTGAGGACCGTCGACGACCCGAACCGGGCCGACTGGAACGTCATCGCGGACTCCCGGACGGGGGACCCCGACAACGTGCTCGTCGTCGACGCGCACCTCGACGCCATCTACGGAGCCGGGATGCTCGACAACGCCTCGGGCTCGGCCGCCATCCTCGAGATCGCCCGGCAGCTGCGGAACACCCCCACGCGCAACCGGCTGCGCTTCATCTGGTTCGGGGGAGAGGAGCTCGGGCTGCTCGGGTCCGACCACTACGTCAACAGCCTGGCGCCCGCAGAGCTCGCGAAGGTCAAGTACGACCTGGACGCGGACGTGCTCGCGACGCCGAACTACGTGGCCGGGGTCATCGATCCCCAAGACGGTGTCGGGTTGTTCCAGCGCCAGCCGGGAACGCCCATGTCACCGGGCATCTTCGGCGCGTCGGCCATCGCCCGTGATCACGCGATCGGCTACCTCGAGTCGATCCGCAAGAACCACGTCCTGCTCTCGGCCGACGGTACCGACGCCTTCATGTTCCAGCTGGCCGGCATCCCCGCGAGCGGGCTGTTGACGGGTCAGGACTGCTGCAAGCTCGCGTCGGACGTGAGGCTCTTCGGTGGCCACGTCGGCAACTACGAGGGCACCGTGCCCGGCACCGACGGCGGCTGCGCGGACCGTGCCTTCCGGTGGTGCGACACCCTCGACGACAACGACCCGCACGTGCTCACGTGGATGTCGAAGACGCTCGCCGAGATGGTCGGCCACATGGCGTCCGACCGGAAGGCGTTCACGTCCTCCCCGCTGCCCGGCGTCCGGGCCGTGGAGCTCCCACCGTTCGGCCGGCGCCCGGGCACCCTGCCGGGCGCGACCGACCAGTGAGGCGCCCGAACGAGCCCGCGGGGGATCTCGGTGCGCGCCGGTGCGCGCCATGGAATGGCCGGTTGTCTGCACGAGGCAGGCGCCGGGACGCTGTGGGAGAGTGACCGCTGTGGCGGATGACGTCGGCAACACCGGACCTTCGGATCGCGTCGGTCGCACCGTGCCCACGGTGGCCCGGCCGTGAGCGGCATGCTCGACGGGCTGGCCGATCCCCCCACGCCGTCCTTGGCGGGCCGGACGGCCGTGGTGACCGGTGGCTACCGCGGGCTCGGGCTGGCCTTCGCCCGGGCCCTGGCACAGGCGGGTGCCGACGTGGTGATCGGCGCGCGTGACGAGGGCGCCTCGCGGGCGGCGGCGCGGCTGCTGGCTGAGGAGACGGGTCGGCGCGTGGTCGGCACGGCACTCGATGTGACTCGGCGCGAGGACGCCGAGAGGGCGGTGGCCACCGCGGTCGAGGCCACGGGCCGGCTCGACGTCCTGGTGAACAACGCCGGGGTCTGCTACCACCGTCCGGCCCTCGAGGTCCCCGACGAGGAGTTCGACTCGGTCTTCGACATCAACGTCAAGGGCGTCTGGCTGATGAGCCAGGTCGCCGCTCGGCACTTCACGACCGCAGGGGGCGGGACGATCGTCAACATCGGGTCGATCTCGGGCCAGATCGTCAACCGCCCGCAGTGGCAGCCGGCATACAACGCGTCGAAGGCGGCCGTCCACCAGCTCACCAAGTCGCTCGCAGCGGAGTGGGCTCCGTTCGGGATCCGGGTCAACGCCGTCGCACCCGGGTACGTGCGCACCGAGATGGCGCCGGTGGACGAGCCGCGGTTCCGGTCCCGGTGGATCGACGACGCCCCCATGCGGCGAGCCGCCGAGCCGGAGGAGATCGCGCCCCTCGTGGTCTTCCTGGCCTCGGATGCCTCGAGCTTCATGACCGGTTCGGTCGTCGTGGCCGACGGCGGGTACACGTTGTTCTGAAGGGGCCCGCCGAACGCGTCCTGCGAGGCCATGGGCCTGCCTTCTCCAGGACCTCCGGGGCCCCGCCCGCCAGCGCTCGTTCGGGTGCCGCCTTGCGGCTCAGTACCCGATGGAGAGCAGCACCTGACGCGCAAGCAGTTCGGGAGCGGACGGCGGAAGGAGAGGACCCGGTTGACAACGAGGTCCACGCGGCCGTCCTCGAACTCGATCAGGTCGACATCGGCGCCGAGTCTCTCCAGCGCCGCCACCACGGGCTCAAGCCGGCCAACAGCAACCAGGGGCCGGTCGCTGCGCAACAGCACGATGACCCGAGCACGTTCGGACGTCACTCCTCGACCCATGAAACCAAGGGGTGCCAACCACCGAGGGTGAGCCGGCGCGCACCTTTCCCCTTGCCTACAGTCCGAGCTTGCTGCGCGGCACGGTGGCCAGCAGCTGCTGCTGGTCGTACACCGGGCCCCCGGCGTCGCTGGTCCGGCCGGAGGGGTAGTGGGTGGAGACGAACAGGCCATAGACGTTGGTGCCGCTGATCGCGAGCCCGAAGTAGTCGCCGATGAAGTGTTCGGCACAGTTGGCATCGGAGCACGGGAGCTGGGGGAGGCCGCCGACGGTCTGGTCCGGCTGTTCGGGGTCCCACGAGAAGTTCGTCATGCGGACGTTGTGACCGGTCGGCATGGCACCGGCGCCCTCGTCCAGGTACGGCTGCATGGAGACGTCGATGCAGAAGTTGGTCCGGCCCACGTCCTGGGGGCGGATGCTGGGGTCTGCGGGGCAGGCCGATCGCCGGTCGTAGAACGCGACGGCGACCGCACCGCCGGGCCCGGCAGCGACCGAGGGCTGGAACTGGTCGGTGAGCGTGCCGCCCTGGTCGACGTTGTCGTTGACGACCGCAGGCCGGCTCCAGGTGGCGCCACCGTCGAGGGACTGTGTGAACAGGACGTCCATCTGGGTGCCGTCCCAGTTCTCGTAGGTCAGGTACAGGTGGCCCGGATAGGTGGGGCTGGCAGTGAAGTTCTCGGTGATTCCGTCACGGAAGGTGGTGTTGGTCAGGCAGCAGGCGGGAATGCTCCCGATGGCCGGTGTGGCGGCGACGAAGGGGCTGAAGCTGCGGCCGTCGTCGGTCGACTTGCCAACGTAGACCGTGGTGGGGGCCCGGTTGGCGTTGAGCGGGAACGAGGCGAACGCGACGTACAGGTCACCGGCCGCATCGACCGACGGGTAGATGTAGGTGTTGGACGGGCCCGTCTGGGAGGGGGCCGTGATCGTCGTGGGCTTGGCGAAGGTCAGTCCACGGTCGCGGGACACCGCGATGCGGATCTTCGTGGTGTTGTTGTTGAAGACCGACCACATGGCGTAGACGTGGTCCTGGAACCTGCTGCCCTCGACGGCGTCGACCGCGACCCACTGCTTGTCCTCGACGTGTCCGAGCTGGTTGGTGGAGGCGTTCGGTGAGCTCTCCAGTGGCTGTCCGCCGTTGCCGACGGTCCAGTGCTGGCCGAGGTCGTCGCTGTAGGACAGCTGGATGGCGCCGTCCGGGTGCAGGTTCGCGCCTGCCCAGAAGGCGTTGAACGGGAGGGTGGTCTGGTAGGCGCGGCCATGGGTGTCGAAGGCGACGTTGGGGTCGGTGACGTTGGTCCAGCTCGGCGGCATCGCCTGGGTTCCGGTGGACACGCAGTCGTAGCCCTGCACCTGGTTGTCGGATGCGGGGCGTCCGGCGGGGATGCGGTAGGAGCCGAGGTAGAAGTTGTAGTCGCTGGAGTACTTGTCGACGAAGAACTTGGAGACGCCGACGATGTCCTCACTGCCGGGCCGGACCGCCAGCCACGACTCGGAATGGTTGGAGTTGAGCTGGGCCGGCCCACACGTACCCGGGTCGGGGAACGTCTGCCCCGGCGGATCCGGGTAGCCGCCGCCGAGCGTCGGCGTGCTGGCCACGCGGTTGACCGCGGGCACGCTCGAGAACCACAACGACCCGTCCGCGCGGGCGGCCACCCCAGGTCCCAGCGTTGTCGACGCGGCAGCGAGGACCGCTACCGCCATCACGTGAACTCTGCGCATGAACCGCACCTCCCCGTGGCCGAACGGCTCGCCGTTCCCCCAGACAGCATTCACCCGCACACCACGAGGCCGCAATGCTCGACACCGATGACGAGGGAACACCGCGAGCGAGGTCCGGACCGGCAGGTGCAGGCAGCGGGCGAGAGCGCGCCAGTCGCGTCAGGTCAGCGTGTCCATGACGTTCGTGCGAGGCAGGTAGGCCACGCACCGCAGCCCGTCGTCCCGGCGCTCGAGGAGGAAGTCGCTGATGAGCTCGCGGGTGGAGTCGCCGTGGCGGAAGCTCCACGTGATGGTCGCCAGCACCATCCGATCCCCGAGGGCGACCGATGTGGAGCCGGCGAGGGTCGTCGTGGCCTGCCCGAGGTCGTCGACCGCGCTCGCCCGCGACGCAACCGCGCTCAGGAACGCCGTTCGCGGGATGGCGCTCGTTCCGGACGGCCCGAGGACCAGGATCGGGTCTGCCACCAGGGCCTCCCCGATGGCTGGATCACCGAGCTCGAGCCACTGGTCTGCGAAGGTGTCGACGAGGCCGTCGACCGGGCGGGTCGGATCGGGGTTCACCGATATCTCATACACCCAGGAGCGGGTCCAGGCCAGGTGCTGGCACCGGACACCGTCGAGGCAACCGGAACGAGACGAGGCCAAACTACGACGATTGCATGGTGACTGGGCCTGCCTTGGCTCGAAGCATGGGCGGGAAGAGCAACGCCCGCGTCGGCTGGGCAGGCAGCGCACGGGCTTAGGAGATCGGCTGCGGCCGCTGGTGCAGGGATCACGGCCAGCCGGAGGCAGGAAGACGCCGGTCATGGTCGAGGGACGTCGCGCGGGTTGGTGGTCCACCCTGCCCGGCGTCATGACGGCGATCGCGGCGCTGATCACGGCTGCCACGGGGTTGCTGCTCGGCTTGAACCAGGTCGGCTGGCTGAGCGCCTCCTCGACCCCGCAGACGTCTGCGGCGAGCACGCGGGTCCCATCCGTCCCCGGCTTGACCCCCTCACCCTCGGTCGCGGCGGCCTCCGGCTCGGCGCAGGTGTCGGGCGCACCATCGTCCGCCACGTCGGGGTACAAGGTCTCCATCCCGCTGAACCGCGAGTTCCGCGTCGGGGACATCTCCTACGAGGTCCTCGCCGCCACGGCGCGGCCGGACGCGGACGGGAAGCTCGCGCTCGTCATGTCGGTGCGGGGGCGCAGCTACCGCGCCTACGACGCCAACTTCTGGGACGCCAGCTTCGCGGTGACGGTCGGTGAGGACGTCGTGCCAGCCTCGGGCGGACTGGACGAGCTCCTGCACGCGAACGCCACCCAGCGGGGCGACGTGCTCTTCGTGGTGCCTGCGGACACGCGGGACGCGGTCCTGACCCTGCGGTTCCAGGGAGGGGAGACGAGGACGGTGCCCTTCCGCATCAGCCCCATCCCGTAGGGCGCCTGGGTCAGGCGCGAGGCCGCCGGGTTCACGGCATACCCATCAGTGCGTCCTCGTCCTAGGGTGGCTGCGTGCTCATGAACAGGTCGGCACCGCACGCCCGCGTCACCCCAGTGCTGACCGTGGGCGACGTCCTGGCGGCTGTCTCGTGGTACACGGAGACCTTCGGCTTCGTCGAGCACGTGCGCATCGGCGAGGGTCACCGCGCGCAGCTCGGTATGCCGGACGGGCCCGCGGCCGAGCTGGTGGTGGCCGAGGTCCGGCCCGGGCGGCGGACGCCGGAGCCGACGGTCTCCCACCAGGTGATGTTCAAGGTCGCCGACGTCGCCGAGGTGGTCGAACGTGCGACCTCACGGGGCGCCCAGCTCGTGGACCCACCCCAGGACTGGCAGTACGGGGAGCGCCAGGCAACCATCCTGGACCCGTTCGGCCACCAGTGGGTCCTCAACCAGACGCTGCGCGACGTCGAGCCCGAGGAGTGGGGCGGGCAGACCGTGACACCGCGCCCGTAGCGCGGGTCAGTTGATGATCTCGCCGCGCTCGTCCTCGACGATCGCCGCCAGCCGGTCACGCCACGCCCGGAGCGCGTCAGGGGCCAAGCGGGTCCAGTCGTCGACCTCGCCGAGCACCTTGAGGGGCTCGGCACTGCGGTAGGACCGCGTGGGGTTGCCTGGGAACTTCTTGTCGGTCACGTTCGGGTCGTTCTCGAAAGCACCCGTCGGCTCGACGAGGTACACGCGCGGGGGGCCGTCGCCGGCCGCCAGCTCCGCGGCGAGCCCGGCACCGTCCCGCAGTGCGGTGAAGTAGATGTGGTTCATCACGACCTCGGGCCGGTAGTTCGACCGGAAGCCCGCGGTGAGGAGGTCACCCACCGCCAGGTCGGCCTTCGTGCCGTGGAAGAACGGCCCCTCGTCCAGGACGTCGGTCACCCCGACACCTTATGCCGTTCCAGCTTGTCGAGGTCACGGACGCAGAACCCGTGGTGCTCCCGCTCCTCGTTGAGCACGGTGCCGAGGCACTGGCGCACGGTCCGCCCCACGGCATACGGCGGCCACCGGTCGTCGCCGGGGACCGGCGCTGTGTGGGCGAGCTGGCCGGGTGTCACCGATGCCAGCCAGGCGTCGACCTCCGCAGCCTGCCGACGTCGCACGGCCAGCACCTCGTCCAGGCTGGGTCGCGCGGAGGGGTCCAGGTCCTCCTCGCGCTCCATGACGGCGTCCGGCCCCAACCCCATGGCTGTGAACGGCTCGGTGAGGCCGAGCACGCAACGCCGGAACCAGGAGTCGTGCACGAACACGAGGTGGCGAAGGGTCTGCACCATCGACCACTCGCCGTCGACGCTGCGGTGCTCGCTGCCCTCGGGCATGGCGCGGACCCTGGCGGCGGTCCTCGCCCAGCCGGCCTGGAGCTGACGCCATGCCTCGCGCAGGTCGTCCGGCTCGTCGGAGCGGATCAGCACGCGAACGGGATGGCGGCGGTCGAGCTCGGCCTCGACGTACGGCATGACGTCGACGCCGTTCACCACGAGGTGGGTGACGAGGCCGTCGATCTCGGCGTCCTGCATCACCACGCCGACCATCCGCACCCTGCTGAGGTCGCACTCGCGGAACTCCGCGCCGCTGAGGTCCTCGTCGTCGAAGCGTCGCATGCGGTCAGGCTAGGCGGGACCGCCGACGCCCAGCGGGACATCGCACCGAGGGCTGCTGTCAGGCCGTCCCTCGGCCGAGGGATCCTTGGTCACGCGTGGGCGGGGTGCCCCTGCTGCTCCTCCAGCCACCGGTGGTGCGCGGCCACGGCGCTGGCCCAGAGGCGGTCGCGCGCCTTCGGCTGCAACCCGTCCAGCCGGAGACCGAAGAGCCGCCCCAGCGCGTCGAACCATGCACCACGGTCTGTGACGGGCTCGCTGCGGGCGCCGTCCCCGATCCGGCTCAGGACCAGACCGCGGACCACGTCAACGCCTGTCGCGTCACGGCGCTCTGCCATGGGCACCTGCACGAAGCCCGACTCCGGCGAGGTCGAGAGCCGCTGGTGCTGCTGCTCGAAGTCGTCCAGCGCCGCCTCGGCCGTGTCCCACGCCATCCCCCTGAACCCGCCCCGAGGGTCGTGGACCAGGTGCCACGCGGTCCCCTCCGGCGAGCACTCGAGCGTGAGGTCGAACGGCGCCTGCCTGTGCGGACCCGCGACCAGCGGCAACGGGTCGTGCAGCGCGTCCCCGAGGCCGGTGTCGACGTACCAGACGCCGCTCGGGTTGGCCTCGCTCGGCGCCAGCTCGACCGTGAGCACCAGGTGGTTGCCCCGCGAAGAGGGGGACGGGCCTTCGGGCCCGTGGACGCCGCCGACGTGGGCGTGGACCGTGTACCCGAGGGTGGTGAGCAGCAGGCCGAGCGCCCCGTTGAGGTGGTAGCAGTAGCCGCCCCGACCGTGACGGGCGATGCGCTCGGCGGACTCGACCGGGTCGATGCCCCACCCCTCCCCGGCCTGGATCCACAGGGTCTCGTAGGGCACCCGCTCCGCATGGCGCCGGACCAGCAGCCGCAGGGCGTTCTCGGAGGGTGCCTCCGGGGCGACGCCCAGGCGGTCGAGGTATGCCTGCCGCACGCCGGCGTCCAAGCGGGGCAGCCGTGCGAACACGGGGCGATTATGGCCCGACGGGGCTGCCCCGGTCAGTGGATCGTCTCGTGGTCGTGACACATCGCGACGAACCTGGCGATGCGCGCGGCCCGGGTCTGCGGCCTCTTGGCGTCGGCGACGCGGTAGAGGATCGCGTAGCGGTTGGCGCCCGACAGGGTCTCGAAGAACGCCTGCGCCTCGGGGTCGGCCGCGAGCGCGGCCGCCAGGTCGTCGGGCACGGTCGCGGACCGCTGTCCCGCGTAGGCCGCAGCCCACCGGCCGTCGGCCTTCGCCGCGTCGACCTGGGCCTGGCCTGCCGGGCGCATCCGCCCGGCCTCGACCAGCGCTTCGGCCTTGTCCCGGTTGACCTGCGACCACTTGCTCCGCGGGCCTCGCGGGGTGAAGCGCTGCAGCCAGTGGCCCTCGTCGTACCCGCGCTTCTGGCCGTCGATCCAGCCGTGGCAGAGCGCCACCTCCAGTGCCTCGGCGTAGGTCACGGTCTGCGCAGCACCGGCCCGTCCGATCCTGAGCCAGATGCCGCGCTGGTCGGCGCCGTGCTCGGCGAACCAGGCCTCGCAGTCGGGGACGGTCGCGAACGAGACCACCGGCAGGCCGGCCAGCTCCTCAGGCGCGCGCGGCGCGGGCCTCTGTCCGTGGGGCACCCGGCCATCCTGTCACCGCCCACCGACGCCCGGACCCCGCGGACACGACAGGTTGCGGCGGACGCGACAGGTCGCGGCGGACGCGACAGCGCGCGGCGAGCCGTGCCCGCCGCGCGCCGTGGTCGAGCTCAGCCCGTCACGGCTCCTCGCCTCCACCGGCCAGGAAGCCGGTGTGTCCGTTGCAGGCGACGCCGGGTCCCGGGATGGCGTCCTTGAGTCCGACCTTGACCAGCTGGCCGTAGTTCTGCACCCGGCCGCCCTCGGGGAACGGGTCGTCGGGGGAGTCGTTCTGACCCGAGTAGGCGCAGATCGAGTTGGCGTGGGTGGCGCCCTGAGCGGGCTTGCCGTTGCCGGTGACCTCTCCGGCGCTGGCCGAGGACACCCCCACGAGGACGAGGGCCCCCGCGACTGCCGGGACCAGGATGATGCGTTTGCCGACCATGGCGCTCCTTCATGTTCAGTGACGGTCACAGCTGAACGCGCTGTGCCGTGACCCTAGGAGCGGTGCCCGGGAGGCGCCTCGGCCATGGTGGCTAGGCGAAGTGTCCAGTGCGTGCCCGTGCAGGAGGGTGACCGCCGCGGCTCACCCCTCGGTGGGTCCCCCGGACCGCTGCCGGTGCGTCGCACCGGGGTCCTCGTCCGCGGCCGCGGCAACCTCCTCCGTCCGGTCGGCGACGTGCAGGGCCCGGTCGATCTCGGCCTGGCACAACGGCTCGGGTGCGTCGGCCACCTTCTCGAGCAGCTCGGCCAGGAGCTCGATCTCCTGGCGCAGGGCGGTGTCGTCCAGCTCGTCCGCCGCAGGTCCCACGTCGTCCCTCTCCTCCACCGCGCCCGGTTTCCCTTCTGTGCACGACCTCGTCCTGCCCCTTCAACGAGGCCACCACCCCCGCGGTCCGGCCGGCACCTCGGATTCACCCGAACGGTCGATGCCAAAAGCCGCACGCGGGGGAGAAACGGGCGTGCCCGCCACGCTCGGCCGATGAGTCCCGCCGCCCCGCGCGGTCCAATGGAGCATGAGCACTGCAGCGCACGGCGTGGGCCCGTTGGACGTCACCTTCACCGAGACCCTCTGCAAGGCCACCAGCAGCGACGACGCGTGGACCTGTGTGAAGTGGGGGCCGTCCGTCGAGTACTTCGGGACGCGCGGGAGGGTCAGGGTCCGCGGCACCATCGACGGCCGGCCGTTCACGACCTCGTTCATGGCGCTCGGCGACGGCAGCCACATGCTCCCGGTCGCGGCCGCGCTGCAGGAGCGGCTCGGCAAGCGAGTCGGGGACACCGTCGAGGTCCGCCTGGAGGAGCGCCTGGCCTGACCGGCCCGGTCGGGTCGCGGCGCGGGATCCCCTGGCCCACACGACATTTCGCGCATTTGGGTCCGTTCGGTGCCGGTCGGGTATCAGTGCCTCCGGCCGCTGCTCCTTCAGGCGTACAGGCTCGTCGGGGGTCTGCCGTACGCAACAGGAGTCAAGCCATGTCATACGTCATCTCGGGCCGCCTCGTCGGCCTTCTCTGCGACGACTGCTGGGAACCGCTGGTGGGGGCCACCATCCGGCTCGTGGACGCCGCCGGCGACCGGGTCAGCCAGGCCGCGGCGGCCGAGCCGAAGCACACGACGACCGTGCTCGAGGAGTCCGTCGCCGCCGAGCGCGCCACGTCCCTTCTCGGAGAGGGGGTCGTGGGGGAGGACGGCGGCTTCAGCATCGAGCTGCGTGACGGGTACGAGGGCGGCGCCTTCGACGTCGACGTCTACTGCGGCACGATGACCGGCCACAAGGTGCCGCCCAAGCCGCTCACCTTCACGCTGACGACGCTGGCGCCGCAGTGGCGCGAGGCCAAGGAGGGGTATGCCGCGGCGTGGTCGTACGAGATCCCGCACCGCATCTGGTGCGGCCTGCGCGGACGCCTCGGCTGGTGGTCGATCTGCGGCCACGTCCGGGTCTGCGACACCGAGATCGGCGTGCCCGGGGTCACGGTCAGCGCCTTCGACGTCGACTGGCTCCAGGACGACGCCCTCGGCAGCGCCACGACCGATGTGAGCGGCCACTTCCGCATCGACTACACGGTGGCGGACTTCACCCGGACGCCGTGGTCGCCGTGGATCAACATCGAGCTGGTCGCCGGGCCGGACGTCTACTTCCGGGTCGACGGCCCCACCGGGGTGCTGCTGCAGGAGCCGCGTTCCCGGGGTCGCGCGCAGGACCGGCAGAACGTCGGTCCGTGCTTCTGCGTCGACCTGTGCGTCAAGGACGCGCCCGACGGCGACAACCAGCCCTACCCGTGGTTCGACCACATCGGCGGCTACAAGACCGTCACCGGCTTCGACAGCGGGCCCGGCGGCACCGGGCGGACGTTCGGGGACGACCGCGCCTTCTACTCCGCGCTGCGGCTCAACGGCGTGCTGGGCCGGCTGCTCGGTGGCCAGCCGGCGGAGTACCGGTTCGAGTACGACGACGGCAGCGGCTGGAAGCCGGTGCTGCCCGGCCAGATGGTGCCCATGCAGATCGGCACGTGGGAGCGGCTCACCGGCTCGCTGCCACCCGTCGAGACCAAGTCGGTCGTCGTCCTGGGCGCCAACGGGCCCGACCAGATCGCCGTGACGCCCGACGCGCAGGGCTGGATCGCCGTGCCGCAGGACAACAGCCTCACCTCGGGCCTGTTCGTACCGAACAACAACCTGCTCGGGCTCGACAGCCGCGCCCTGTCCTCGCAGACGCACGACCTCGCGGCCGTCGTCGCAGGTCAGAGCACCGCGTCCGCGGGCCTCGCCGTCGACCAGTACGTGGCGCTGCGGATGGTCATGCGCCAGGTCGGCCAGCCGACGACCGAGGTGCAGGCAGGCATCGCCGAGCGCGTGGCGCTCGCCAACACGGCATACGACCACGTGCAGAAGCACGGCTCCTGGGTGCCCACGCGGGTCGACGGCCAGCTCGGCGCCGTCAGCATCGACGTCGAGGAGCTCATCGGGCACGGGTGCGCGCGGATCCACGACAGCCTCACGGTCGACTACACGGCCGCCCACCCGAACCTGGGGAGCATGTCACTCGGCGTCTCGGGACCCGGCGGCCCGTACCACTACGCGCTCCCCGCGGTCACGCCCGACTTCCACGGGACCGTCACCCAGCTCCTCGACGCGGCCGACAACCCGGTCGCCGTCTCCTCCCTGCCGAAGTGCAGCTACATCCTGACGGCGTCGATCGACCTGCTGCTCACGACAGGTGACTCCACGCCGCTGCCGCTCTACGACGACATCGCGTTCACGACGCAGTAGGGGCGGCCCGGTCCGGTCGGCGCAGGCGTGGTGACCGATCGGACCGGCTCAGGCAGGCACCGGTACCGGCTCAGGCCGGGCGTCGGCGCAGCGCGAGGATCGCGACGTCGTCGTGCCGCTCCGGCCCGAGCATGCGCTCCGCGAGGACGGCCAGGAAGTCGCCGAGGCAGCTCTCCCGCGCATCGTGGCGCACACCCTCGGCGACCACGTCGCGAAGCTCGGCCAGCCGCTGTCCGAGGTCCTCGCCACGGCGCTCCACCAGCCCGTCGGTGAAGAGGACCAGCAGGTCGCCGGGGCCGAAGGCGAAGGCGGACGCCGACCGCTCCGTGGGGCCGATGCCGAGCAGCGGCGACCGCCCGAGCTCCATGAACTCGGCCGACCCGTCGGCCCGGACCAGCAGCGGCGGCGGGTGCCCCGCGACCGTCGCCCAGGCCTCGTCGTGCTCCTCGTCGAGCAGCAGGTATGCCGCGCTCGCCAGGGGGATGAGCGGGTCGCGTTCCATGAACGCGTCCACCGCGGTCGCGAGGGCGTCGGGGTGGGGGTCCTGCGTCATGAGGACGCGCGTGGCGGCGCGCAGCCTCGAGCCTGCCACGGCGGCGTCCACCCCGCGGCCCATCACGTCGCCCATGACGACCGCGAGGCGGCCGTCGGGGAGGACGTCGACGTCGTAGAAGTCGCCCCCGACCTCCGTGCGGCCGGACTGCTGGTAGAGGTCGGCGAACTCCCAGCCGTCGAGCGCCGGGAGCTCCTGCGGCGAGAGCGTGGCCTGCAGCTCGGCCGCGACGCGACGGCTCTCGGAGTACAGCTCGGCGTTGTCGATGGCCAGGGCGGCGCGGCGCCCGAGGTCCTCGGCGAAGGGGATGTCGGCGGCGGTGTACCGGCGCCCGGACTCGGCCGAGACGAAGGTGAGCACCCCCAGCACCCGCTCGTGCGCGCGCAGTGGAACGGAGAGGGCGCTGCGCAGGCCGAGCTCGCGGGCGACGCGCAGGTGCTCCGGGTCGCGGGTGCCCTCGACGAGCATCTCGTCGGTGACCTCCTCGACGAGCAGGCTCTGGCCGGTGCGGGCCACGATGGCCGACCCGCTGGGTCGCTCGGGGTCGGACGGCCAGCGGGACTGCACCTCCCTCGCGAGCGCGACCTTCTCCGGGTCGACGTGGGCGACGGTGAGGCTGCGCAGGACCCCGGCCTCCAGCACCTCGACCGCGCACCAGTCGGCGTGGAACGGCACCGCGAGGCCGGCCACCTGGGTGAGGGTCTCGTGGTAGTCGGTCGTGGACGCGAGCACGGTCGAGGCGTCGGCGAGGAACTGCAGGCGCGCCTCCTGCTCCGCGCGCTCCTTCTCCGCCGCCAGCCGCTGCACCGTCTGCGCGCACACGTCGGCGAGCACCGAGAGGACGGCGACCTCGTCCTCGGCCAGCTCGACGCAGCGGTTGTCGAAGCGGAACGCCATCGCCCCGATCGCGGTGGCGTCGTCGCCGCCGCGGAGCAGGGGCAGCGTCACCGACGAGCGCTCCACCCCGTCGTCGAGCGACGGGTAGCGCGCGACGAGGTCGGCGCGGTCGCGGATCCGGACGACGGCCCCCGTGCGCACCGCCTCACCGAGGGGCCCCTCGACGTCGAGGTCGAAGACGGAGTACTCGGTGATCTGCTCGGGGGTCAGCCCGACGGTGCCGTGGGCGCGCAGGAGTCGCGGTCCCTCGCGGACGACGACGATGGCCGCGTCGGCCTCGAGCACCCGGCCGGCCTCGCGGGTGATGACGTCGGACATGGCGGCGAGGTCGTCGGCCCGGGCGAGCTGCGCCGTGACCGCAGACAGGGCGACGAGCCGCGACGACGCAGCCGCGCTGCCGTCCCGGGCCGTGTCCGCCCTCGTCGCCATCGGTCCTCCTCGTCGAGTTGAACGCGCGACGGTGCGCGTCCGCTCCATGGAGGCCGTTGGCTCGGCCGCGTGCTCGACGGCCCAAGGTACCGCCCGGCGGGCGACCGGCGCCGCACTTGCGCCGAACTCAGAGCATCGTCGTGAGGACGCCGCCGTCGGCCCGCAGGGCGGCGCCGTTCGTGGCGGACGAGCGGGGGCTGGCGAGGTACGCGGTGAGGTCCGCGATCTCGGCAGGCTCGATGAAGCGCCGCAGCAGGGACGTCGGCGTGGCGGCCGCGAGGTCCGCCCTCAGGTCGTCCACCGGCCTGCCCAGCTGGTGCGCGACCTGCTCGACGGCACCGGCGACACCGTCGGACCACGTCGGCCCGCCGAGGACGGTGTTGACCGTGACCTGCGTGCCCCGGGTGCGCTTGGCCAGGCCGTTGGCCAGCGCGAGGGTGGCCGCCTTGGTGACGCCGTAGTGGACCATGTCGGCCGGCACGTTCACGCCGGACTCGCTGCTGACGACGATGATGCGGCCCCACCCGCGCTGGAGCATCGGCCCGAGCAGCCGCCGGGAGAGCCGGACTGCGCTCATGACGTTGACGTCGAAGTAGCGCTGCCAGTCCTCGTCGCTGACCTCCTCGAACGCCCTGACCTCGAACACCCCGACGTTGTTGACGAGGATGTCGACGTCGCCCAGCGACTCCAGGAGCCGGTCCACCTGGGCGGGGTCGGCGAAGTCCGCCGCGATACCGGCGACGGTGCTGCCGGGGTGCTCCGCCTCGAGGTTGGTCACCGTCTGCCGGACCGTGTCCTCGTCGCGGCCGTTGACGACGACCGCGGCCCCCTCGTCGAGCAGGGCCCGGGCGATGGCCAGGCCGATGCCTCGTGTCGAGCCGCTCACGAAGGCCCTTTTGCCGTTCAGTCCCAGGTCCATGCTCTGTCTCCCGTGGTGGTCCGCTGGTGGGGGTATTACTTGACTGAGCAAGTGACCATAGACGCCGATGACTTTCCCGATCAAGTCACGGGGGCGCGGCGGCGCCTTTGCGACCGCGTACGCTGCCGCCATGCCGGAGCAGCCAGCGCCCACCCGCCTCACCGGTGACGCCCTCGAGACCTGGGCGTCGCTGGCCACCGTGCTCGAGTGGCTCCCCGCCGCCCTTGACGCCCAGCTCCAGCGGGACTGCGGCCTCACGCACTTCGAGTACGGCGTGCTCTACGCCCTCGCCGACGCCCCCGGGCGAACCTTGCGCATGAGCGTCCTCGCCGGCTACGCCAACAGCTCGCTCTCGCGGCTGTCACGGGCCGCCACACGGCTGGAGTCACGCGGCTGGCTGCGCCGCACCCCGGACCCGGGCGACGGCCGCTTC
Organism: Pedococcus sp. NPDC057267; assembly: GCF_042668795.1. Classification (NCBI taxonomy): domain Bacteria; kingdom Bacillati; phylum Actinomycetota; class Actinomycetes; order Micrococcales; family Intrasporangiaceae; genus Pedococcus; species Pedococcus sp. NPDC057267. The sequence goes on from NZ_JBHUYG010000019.1 coordinate 25,671, forward strand.
ACGCTGGCCCTGCTCACCGACGAGGGCCTGGCGGCGTTCGAGGAGGCGACGCCCGGGCACGTGCGCACCGTGCACGACCTCGTGCTCGACCGGCTGACGGCGGCCCAGGTCAGGCAGCTGCGCGAGATCACGCGGCGCATCATGCTCGCCATCCGCGAGGAGGGCGGCTGGGCCCCCGCCGCGGACGCGGGCCCGCGCGCCTGACCGACGACGACGTGGCCAGACCTGCGAGCGGACGTCACCCGCCCACCGGGATGCTCCGCGGCGTCCGGCGGGAGCGTCTAGAGGAACTGGACCGGGTCGAACTCCTCGATCGGGATGATGCGGACGCGGGGCAGCCGCTCGTTGAACGCCTGCACGTCGTACTCGAGGTCGAACATCTCCAGCCCGTCCTCGGCGAGCTCGACGAAGTCCCGGTTGCGGAACTCGGTGAACCCCACGATGCCCACCCGGCGCCCGTCCAGCAGGTCCTCGACCTGGTCGACGAAGTCGCCGTCGTTGCTGACCAGCAGCACGTCGGCCTCGCGCGAGCGCAGCTCCTCGAGGGTCCGCTGGATGGCGATGTCGACGACCTTCTGGCCGGCGGCGCCCGACAGCGCGATCGGCCGGTACCCGATGGCCAGGAGGGCCTGCACGAACGCCATCGGCAGCTCGGTGTTGGCGGCGAGGAAGAACAGCCCCGTCGCGTCCTGGTCCCAGCGCTCGCGGGCGAACTGCAGCAGCCGCTCCCACCGCGGCCGCTCCTCGGACCGCGGCCGTCGGCCCAGGATCGAGTTGCCGAGGGTTGCGTCGAGGTTCTCCCCGTCGACGAGGACGTAGGTCGTGCGCGCGGCCGGAGACATGACCCGAGGCTAGAGCCAGTCGACGTCGACCGCCGCACTGCCGCCGGCGAGGCGGGCGTACCCGGGTCCGCGGTCGAAGAACGGCTGCTCGCCTGCCTCCCCGCGCTCGGCGCGCAGCCGGGCGCGCAGCGCGTCACTCGCGACCTCGTCGACCACCGGCTCGTCCTTGGTGCCCGACGCCACGACGCCGTATGCCGCGTGCGCGCCCTCGAAGGACACCTTGCCCCAGCGCAGGTCCTGCTCGACCTCGGCGTAGGGCCGCTCGAGCGGGTCGCCCCACCCGCCGCCGCCGGTCGTGCGGATCCTGATGACCTGCCCGGCCCGCACCGGCTCGGCGTCGGCCAGCGCGTCGACCTCCCGCTCCTCCGGGCCGCCGGGGTCGATGGTGACGCTGAACGGCATACCCGCCTGGCCGCCCTTGACCCCCCAGCAGGCGAGGATCGAGCGGTCGGCGATCGACATGAAGTGGGCGTCGCGCAGCATCCGGATGTGCTTCTCGTACCCCAGGCCGCCGCGATGGCGCCCGGCGCCGCCGGAGTCGACCGCCAGGCCCAGCCGCTCGACGACGAAGGGGAAGCGCGACTCGGTGAACTCGGTCGGCAGGTTCCGGCTGTCGGGGACGACGTGGATCGTGTCCTCACCGTCGGCGTAGTAGCGCCCGCCCGAGCCCCCGCCGAGCACCTCGCGCATGAGGTAGTCGTTGCCGTCACGGTCCTTGCCGTAGACGCCCGTGTAGCGGATCGTCTCCTGGTCGGCCGGCATCCGGCCGTCGACGGCCTTGGCGACGACGCCGGCGAGCACGCCGAGCAGCCGCAGGATGACGAACGTGCGCGCGTTGGTCGGCGCGGGGTAGATCGGCGTGAGCAGCGTGCCCTTGTCGGGGAAGCGCATCTCGATGAGCGGCACCACGCCCTCGTTGACGTCGAGCTCGGCCATCCGCTCGGGCGACTCGGCGAGGTTGCGCAGGATCGGCGCGAGCCACTTCTTGAGGAAGTTGCCGCCGACGTAGTCGCCGCAGTGGTTGATGGGACCCTTCGCCTGCGGGCTCGTGCCGGTGAAGTCGATGACGAGGCGCGGGCCGGCGGGGCGGCCGTTCTCGGGGTCGGCCGGGGCGTCGCTGACCTTGGTGAGGGTGATCCGCTGCGTGTGCAGCTTCGGTTCGTCGACGCCGTCGTGCTCGGCGTAGTCCTCCCAGACGTAGGTGCCGTCGGGGATCTGGGACAGGATCTCGCGCCGGTACGTCTCGGTGGTGCGGTCGAGGATCGTGTCGAACGCCGCCTCGATGTCCACGCGTCCGTACCGCGCGAAGAGCTCACCGAGACGCCTCGCCCCCATGAGGCAGGCGGAGCACTCGGCGTCGAGGTCGGCGGCGAGGCTGTCCGGCATACGGCTGTTGCGGGTCATGATGCGCAGCGCGGCACGGTTGGGAACCCCCTTGTCCCACAACCGGATCGGCGGCACGGACAGGCCTTCCTCGAAGACCGTCGTCGCGTTGCTCGGCATCGACCCCGGGACCGCGCCGCCGATGTCGTCGTGGTGCCCGAACGCCTGCACGAACGCCACGACCTCGCCCTCGTGGAAGACGGGCACGGTCACGCACAGGTCCGGCAGGTGCCCGATCCCGCCCTCGGACTCGTAGACGTCGTTGTGGAAGAACACGTCGCCCTCGGACATCTGCGCGATCGGGAAGTCGCGCACGACCGGGTGCACCAGCGCCGAGTACGAACGGCCCGTGAGCTTGCGCAGCTGCCGGTCGTGGATGCCGGCACGGAAGTCGTGCGCGTCGCGGATCATCGGGCTGCGGCTGGTGCGCGCGATGGCCGTCTCGACCTCCATCTCGACGCTGGCCAGGGTCCCCTGGACGATCTCGACGAGGATCGGGTCGACGTCCGTCCCCTCGGGGGTGAGCCGCTTCCCGTGCTCGTATGCCGTGGGGAGCCCGGCGGGGTTCATCGGTCGCCTCCTCGGGAGGTGCGGGTCAGGACGAGGTTGCCGATGCGGTCGACACGGGCGGTGAAGCCCGGGTGGACCGGCACGGTGGACCCGAACTCCTCGACGACGGCCGGCCCGGCGAACGTCTCACCGGCGAGCAGGTCCGGGCGCCACAGCACCGGCGTCTCGACGTACCCCTCGTCCGCGTCGAAGCACACCAGCCGGCTCGAGGTCTTCGAGCGCCGACTCGAGGACGCTGGGTCGGGAGAGGCGGATGCCGTGCCGGCAGCGGGGGAGTGCGCCTCGGGCGGTGACGGCAGGTCGCGCAGCTCGGGACGGGCGATCGCGCCGATGCCAGTGACCCGCAGGTTGACCCACTCCACCTGCTGGGTCGGGTCGCTCGCGAAGTCGTAGCCGTACAGTGCACGGTGCTCGGCGTGGAACGCCTCGGCGACGGCGTCGGCATACGCCGCGTCGACGGGGCCGCTCCCACCGTCGCGCGCCGGCACGCGCACCTCGAAGGCCTGCCCGAAGTACCGCAGGTCGACGGTGCGGACGTACCGGTGCCGGTCGCGGGGAAAGCCCTCGGCGTCGAGCGCGGCGGCTGCCCGGTCGGTGAGCTCGTCGAAGGTCTTCTGCACCGCGGCAAGGTCGAGCGAGGCGTGCCGGGCCACCATTGTCTGCACGTAGTCGTTCTTCACGTCGACGGTCAGCAGCCCGAACGCGCTGACGTTGCCGGGGTCCCGGGGCACGACGACCCCGGCGAGGTCGAGGATGTCCACGAGCCGGCACGCGAGCAGCGACCCCGACCCGCCGAACGTCGCGAGCATGAAGTCCCGGACGTCGAGCCCGCGCTTGACCGACACCTGGCGCAGCGCGTTGGCCTGGTTCCACGCCGAGATCTCGAGGATGCCCGTGGCACAGCGGACGGGGTCGAGCCCGAGCCGCTCGGCCAGCGCCTCGACGCCGGCCCGCGCCGCCTCGACGTCCAGCGGGATCTCGCCACCGAGCAGGTGCGGCGGGATCCGGCCGAGGACGACGTGCGCGTCGGTGATGGTGGGGTCGGTGCCGCCCTTGGCGTAGCAGAGCGGGCCGGGGTCGGCGCCCGCGGACTGGGGGCCGACCTTGAGCGTCCCCTCGGGGGAGACCCAGGCGATGGAGCCGCCGCCGGCGCCGACCGTGACCACGTCGATCATCGGGATCTTGCTGGGGTACGCGCCGATCGTGCCCTCGGTGGTGAGTGTCGGCTCGCCGTCGAGCACCACCGAGACGTCGGTCGAGGTGCCGCCGCCGTCGCACGTCAGCACCTTGGCGAAGCCGGCCCGCGCGGCGACCAGTCCCGCGCCCAGGGCGCCGGCCGCCGGACCGGACAGCACCGTGGTGATCGGCTGGTGCACGACCTCGTCGGCCGACAGGACCCCGCCGTTGGACTTCATGATCGAGAACGGGACGCCGGGCGCGATCGTGTCGAGCCGGTCGTGGATGTTGGCGACGTAGCGCGAGACGCTCGGCTTCACCGCCGCGTCGACGAGCGTCGTCATCGCCCGCTCGTACTCGCGGTACTCGCGCAGCACCTCGCTCGAGATCGACACGACGGCCTCGGGGTGCTCACGCCGCAGCACCTCGCGCATGGCGACCTCGTGCCGGTCGTCGGCGTACGAGTGCAGGAAGCAGACGCCGATGGTCGTGATGCCGCGGTCGCGGAACCAGTGGGCCGCCGCCACCGCGGCGGCCTCGTCGAACGGCCGGATCTCGTTGCCCTCGAAGTCCATCCGGCCACCGACGGTGCGGACGTGGTCGGCCGGGACGATGCGCGGCGGCTTCACCCAGAAGTAGGAGTTGCCGTACCCGTCGGGCACCGCCTGGCGCGCGATCTCGAGCAGGAACTCGTACCCCTCGGTGGTCACGAACCCGAGCCGCTCGACCTTGCCCTCGAGCAGCTTGTTGGTGGCGACGGTCGTGCCGTGGCTGACCGAGGTGACGTCGGCTCCGGTGGCCGCCATGAGCGCCAGGACCTTCTCGACCCCGGTGATGAAGCCGTCGGCCGGGTTGGCGGGTGTCGAGGGCGTCTTGGTCGTGACGAGGTCGCCGGTGTCCTCGTCGAGCGCGACGACGTCGGTGAACGTCCCGCCGGTGTCGATGCCGATCCGGATCCGTCGCGCCATGCGTGCGATTCAACCCATTCGCCCCGGCACCGGCGTCGGCACATGTTGCCAACCGGGCCTAGGGGGAGAGGTAGGTGCGGTCCCCGGGCAGGACGAGCGCGAGCGGGTCCGACCCGTGCAGCGGCACCCGGTGCCAGCCCAGCCACGCGGTGCCGTCGTGGCGCGTGCGCACGCGGACCCGGTGCGGGGTCTCGACGAGCCGCAGGTCCGCCTCGAACGTCCCGTCGGCCGTCCAGCCGGCCGCCGCCGCGACCACGAGCTCGGCGTCGCCGACCGTGAGCCGCGTGTCGACCCAGTGCCCGTCCCCGACCTCGACCGTCGCCGTGGTGCCGTGCGCCTCGACCGTGAGCCGGTATGCCGCCGAGCCTCCTCTGGCCTGCCCGGCGTCCGTCGCCTCCCCGGCGCCTGTCGCCTCACCGGCGGGGTCAGGGCCGTCGACCCCTTCGACCCGCACCCCGGCATACGCCTCGGGCAGCTGGCTGTCGGTGGACCGGGTCCAGGACCCAGTGCCGAACCGGCCGGGGGCCGACCGCGGGGTCGGGACGGCGAGGGCGGCCATGCGCGCAGCGAGGGCGTCGTCCGCCCCCGCGTCCCCGTCGCGGTCGATGGCGGGGAGCAGGTGCTCCCAGACCAGGTCGAGAACCGCCTGCATGTCGACGGTCTCGGACGTGATGGCCAGGGCGACGTCCTGCTCGGGCAGCACGATCGCGTACTGCCCGTAGGCGCCGTCGCCGCGGTAGCCGTGCCTGGCTCCCCAGAAGGAGCAGCCGTACCCGTGGGTCCAGTCGGGGTTCGGGTCGGGCTCGCGGTTGGGCAGGCCGGTCGGGGCCGTCGCGGTCGCGACCCAGGCGGGGGACAGCAGCCGGTCGCCCGCCCACCGGCCCCCGTCGAGGTAGGTGTGGGCGAGGCCGAGGATCGCGTCGGTGCCGACGTGGATGCCCGAGAAGCCGAGCTCCCGGCCGGTCGCCGTCCGGTGCCAGCGCACCCGGTCGGCGCCCGCGGGGTCGAGCGCGGACACGACCCGCGAGCGGACCAGGTCGAGCACGCCGCTGCCTGTCACCTCGCGGACGCACGACGCCGCCAGGTAGGTCGCCAGCTGGTTGTACGCCCACGCGGTGCCCGGCTCGTGCTCGGGCTCGCGCGCCAGGATCGCGCCGAGGACAGGGTCGGTGCCGTCGTCCGATGGCGTGGTGGCGGACAGGGCCACCCGCCCCGGCCACGTGTCGACGTCGTGACCGGTCGCCATGGTCAGGCAGTGGCCGAGGGTGAGCCGGCGGTACCGTTCCGACACCTCGGCCCCGGCGGGCAGCAGGCGCGCGGGCAGCAGCTCGAACACGCGGTCGTCGAGCGACAGCCGGCCCTCGTCGACGAGCAGCCCGACCGCCGTGGCCGTGAACGACTTGCTCAGCGAGTACACGAGCTGGACGCGCTCCGCGGCATACGGCGCCCACCAGCCGCGCGCCACGACGTGGCCGTGCCGCGCGAGCAGGAGGCTGTGCGGGTCGTGGCCGTCGGCCTCGAGGGCGTCGACGAGGGCGAGGACGCCGCGGGCGTCGATGCCCTGGGCGGACGGGGTGCTGGGCGGCAGGACGGGGGAGGCTGCGGTCACCCTGTCGACGCTAACCCGACGGCGGCTGGTCCGCCGCGCAGAGTCCCTCGGGCGTCAGCGGGTGGGCCGGACGACGTTGAGGTCCACCGGTCCGCGGACGCCGTCGACCCGTGCGCGGTTGCTCGCCTGCCACCAGACCCAGGTGCCGGGCGGCCGCACGACGATGCTGCGGACCCAGCGCTCACGGTCGCGGTTCGGCGGGTACCTCGCGTCCCAGCTGTTGAGGACGTAGAAGCGGACCGGCCGCCCCGTGCCCTTCTCCACCGCGTCGATGAACGTGTCGAGCTCGCGCTGGACGGTCGCGCGGGGGGGCCGGGCGGAGCAGTTGCCGCTGAGCTCGAGGTCGACGACCACCGGCAGGGAGCGGGGGTCGTGGCGGCCGTCCACGGCGTCGAGGGCGCCCAGGAGGTTGGCCGCCTGCTCGGCGCCACCGCGGCAGAGCGTGAAGAAGTGGTACGCACCGACCTCCAGCCCGGCGGCGCGGGCCTCCTGCCAGTTGCGGGCGAACGCCGGGTCGCGGAACGTCGCCCCCTCCGTCGCCTTCAGGTATGCCGCCGACACCCCGTCCGCGGCGACGGCCGGCCAGTCGATGGACCCCTGGTGGGCGGAGACGTCCACGCCGTAGGTCTCTCCGGCCAGCAGCGCCGGGCGCCGGCCGGGCAGCCACAGCTCGATCGCCAGCACGCCCGCGAGCGTGAGCACGAGGACCGCGCCCAGGAGGACGACCACCCCCCGCCGCCGTCGCATACGGGCACCCTAGCCGCCCGGCGGCCACGAGCGGCTAGTGGGGGAAGGTGGTCCGGGCCTCGCCCTCGAGCTCGGCGCGGTGGCGGCGGATCAGCTCGAGGTTGCGGTCGCGCAGGTGGTCGAAGCCCTGGCCGATGTTCGACCCGGGGGTGAGCGAGGCCAGCGCCGTGTCGGGGTCGAGCAGCGCGCTCACCCAGCCCTCGTGCGAGGCCGCCTTGGCGACGATGTGGCCGACCGGCGTGACGATGTGCGAGTTGCCGAAGTACAGGACCCCGGCCGGGTCGGTGCCGGTGGCGTTGGCCCCGACGACGAAGACGTGGTTGTCGTAGGCGCGTGCCCGCGACGTGAGCTCCCAGACGTCGGCCGAGCGGAGCAGCGCGGACGGCCGGACGATCACCTCGGCGCCGCGGACCGCCTGGATCCGGGACAGCTCGGGGTAGTCGCCGTCGAAGCAGATGATCATGCCGATCCGCCCGAGGTCGGTCTCGACCACGGTGACGTCGTGGCCCGGGGTGACCCAGCCGCCGCCGTCGACGTGCTCGGTGCAGAACGGGTGCGTCTTGCGGTAGACGCCGGCGACCTCCCCGTCGCGCCCCACGAGCACAGAGGCGTTGTAGACCACCCCTCGCTCGGGTCCGCGCTCGTACGTGCCGAGCACGACGTGGACGCCGAGGTCGCGCGCCACCTGCTGCACGGGCTCGGTCACCGGACCGGGCACCTCGGAGACGAGGTCCCACAACTCCTCGGTGGAGCAGTCCGGAGTGAACCCGGTCGTCGCGGTCTCGGGCAGGACGACCAGCTCGGCGCCGGTCGCGTCGACGCAGCGCCGGACGAAGTCGACGCACTTGTCGAGGTTCTTGCGCACGGTCTCGGGCGACAGCGGCCCGGGCACCGGCGCGACCTGGATCGCAGCCGTGGTGAATGCGCGCATCAGCGTCCTCCGATCGCCCATCCCACGATAACCCCGGCCAGTGCGACCACCCCGCCGGTGAGGACGCCCCAGCCGAAGTCGCGGTTGCCGCGGCCCACCCCTGCCTCGGCGGCAGGCACGGCCCGCCGCCCGGCATACACGGGTGCACCGGCGGGAGCGCCGGGGGCGCGGGTGAGGACGGGCTGCTCGATCGGGACCGGGCGGACGCCCGCGATGTCGTCGTCGACGGCCGTGAAGAACTGGCCGGCCATCTTGCGCGTCACGCCCGTGAGCATCCGCTGCCCGACACCGCCGAGCATGCCGCCGACGGTGGCGTCCGCGTCGTACGCGAGGGCGGTGCCGCCCCCGTCGGCCGCGGCCAGCCGCACGACGACGTCGGCGTCGACGGTGCCCGGGCTGCCGGCGCCGCTCGCCTTGAGGGTGAACCCCTCCGGCGGGTTCGGGTCGTGCAGCGCGACCGTGCCGTCGTAGGTGCCCTTCACCGCCGCGACCCCGGCCGTGACCGTCATGGCGTATCGGTGCGGGCCGATCTCGGTGAGCGACTCGCAGCCGGGCAGGCAGCGGGCGAGGACGGCCGGGTCGTGGAAGGCGTCGAACACCTGCTGCGGGTCCGCCTTGAGCTCGGCGGTGCCGGAGATCCTCATCGCTGCTCCTCGGGTCGGGTGGCGGTGGGTGCCTCGTCGTGCCGGTCGCCGTCCGTCGAGGCTGCCGACGGGTCGTCGGGTATGCCGTGGGCGTGCCGCAGGGACGGCCACTCGCCGCGCTCGTGCCGCCGGCGCAGCTCCCACAGCTCGACCGGCGAGATCGGCATCGAGCGGATCGGGAAGCCCTCGGCGTCCTCGATCGCCGAGGCGATGACGGCCGACACCGGGATGCAGCCCGCCTCGCCGGCGCCCTTGATGCCCAGCGGGTTCAGCGGCGAGGGCGTCTCGAGGTGGTCGGTCTCGATGAACGGAACCTCGGACGCGTACGGCATGAGGAAGTCCATGAAGCTGGCGTTGAGCAGCTGGCCGCCCTCGTCGTAGACCATCCGCTCGTAGAGCGCGCCGCCGACGCCCTGCGCGACGCCCCCGTGGACCTGGCCCTCGACGACCATCGGGTTGATCATGGGGCCGCAGTCGTGCACGACGCAGTAGCGCAGGATGCGGACCTCGGCGGTGACCGTGTCGGTCTCGACGACCGCGGCGTGCATGCCGTTGGCGAACGTCGCCTGCGTGGGCGAGTAGAAGTCCTTGCCCTCCAGGCCCGGCTCCTCGTCGTCGGCGACCGGCGGCCGGTCGGGGTCGTTGCTGCCGGCGAACTGGGTCGCGGCCTTGGCCGCCTCGTCGAAGGCGTACCGGAGCGGGTTCGACATCACCGAGACCGTGCCCAGGCCCATGTGGGTGTCGGGAGCCCCCTTGACGCGGATGTCGCCGTCGACGATCTCGAGGTCGTCCGGGCTGACCTCGAGCGCGTCCGCCGCGATCCGCAGCGCCTTGGCCCTGACCTGGCGGGCCGCGAGCGCGATCGCGTTGCCGCTCATGACCGCTGCGCGTGAGGCGAACGTGCCCACGGCATACGGCATGCGCCTGGTGTCGCCGGTCGTGACGTGGACGTCCTCGAGCCGCACGCCGAGCTCGCTGGCCACCACCTGGGCGAACACGGTCTCGTGCCCCTGCCCCTGCGAGGTGAGGCCCGTCGAGACGTTGACGCGGCCGCTGGTCTCGACCTGGATGTGCCCGCCCTCGTAGGGGCCGACGCCCGTGCCCTCGACGTAGCAGCCGATGCCGAGGCCGACCCTGCGCCCCTCGGCGCGCGCCTGCTCCCGGTAGGCCGCGAAGTCGTCCCAGCCGACCAGCCGCTCGAGCAACGCGAGCGTCGCCGGGAAGTCGCCGCTGTCGTAGCGCAGCGGCCGGCCGTCCTGGAAGAGCAACCCGTGGTCCCACGGCATCTCGTCGGGCTGGATGAAGTTGCGGCGGCGGACCTCGGTGCGGTCGAGGCCGAGCTCGTCGGCGATCGCGTCCATGGTGCGCTCCATCGCGAAGCAGCCCTGGGGTCGGCCGGCACCGCGGTACGGCGTGACGAGGACCGTGTTGGTGTAGAGCGACCAGAACTCGACCCGGTAGGTGCCCGGCTTGTAGGGCCCGAGGAGCTGGGTCGAGGTGATGATCGGGACGATGATGCCGTAGGGCGTGTAGGCGCCGTTGTCGTGCCAGAACTTCACGTCGAGCGCCAGCAGCCGCCCGTCGTCGTCGAAACCGACCCGCACCCGGTGGAGCTGCCCGCGCTCGTGCGCGCTGGAGACGAAGTGCTCGCGGCGGTCCTCGGTCCACTTGACCGGTCGGCCGAGAACCCTTGCGGCCCAAGGGACCAGGACCTCCTCGGGCCACGGGTGGTTGATCTTGACGCCGAACCCGCCTCCGACGTCGGGCGCGATGCACTCGACCTTGGCCAGGGGCAGGTCGAGCTTGGCGGCGACCGCGGCCCGCACTCCCGTCGAGGTCTGGGTGGAGGAGTAGATCCGCAGCTCCTCGCGCTCGTCGTCCCAGCGCGCGTAGACCCCCCGCCCCTCCAGCGGCATGCTGGCGCTGCGCTCGATCGACAGCTCGAGCTCGAGGGTGTGGGCCGCCGACGCCATGGCGAACTCGACGTCGCCGACCTCCTGCAGCATGTGCGCCGACACGTTGTCGGGCACGTCGTCGTGGACGAGATGCGTTGCGGCGCGGGCGTTCTCGATCCCGACGACGGGAGGGAGCAGCTCGTAGTCGACACGGATGCGCTGGCAGGCGTCCTCGGCGACGTACCGGTCGCGCGCCACGACGAGGACGACCGGCTCGCCGACGTGGTTCACCTCGTCGCGGGCCAGGGCGTACTGCGTGCGGCCGTGGGTGAGCGTCGGGTGGGGGATGAGCAGCGGGAGGGGCTCGCCGACGCGTCCGGGCAGGTCCTCGTACGTCCAGATGCCGACGAGCCCGTCGACCTCGAGGGCGTCGGTGACGTCGATGTCGCGGATCCGGGCGTGCGCGTGCGGGCTGCGGACCAGCGCGGCGGCCAGGGCGTCGTGGCCGAGGGCGTCGTGGCCGAGGTCGTCGAGGTAGCGGCCGCCGCCGGTGAGCAGCCGCGGGTCCTCGCGCCGCTGGACGGGCGCCCCGAACATGCTGGTCGTCACGAGGCCGCCCCGGTCCCGTCACCGTCGGCCTCGCGCAGCTCGTCGTCGCGCAGCGCCTCCTCGCGCAGCGCCTCCTCGCGCAGCTCGGCGGCGCGCAGCACGGACTTCACGATGTTCTGGTACCCCGTGCAGCGGCACAGGTTGCCCGAGATCGCCTCGCGCGCCTCGTCCTGCGTCGGGTGCGGGTTCTCCTCGAGGTATGCCGTGACCGTCGTGAGGAAGCCCGGGGTGCAGAACCCGCACTGCAGGCCGTGGCACTCGGCGAACGCCCGCTGCACCGGCCCCATCGCCTCGCGGGAGCCGAGCCCCTCCACGGTCGTGACCGGGTGCGCCTGCGCGGTGACGGCGAACACGAGGCACGACCTCGCCGGCCGGCCGTCGAGCAGGACGGTGCAGGCGCCGCACACCCCGTGCTCGCAGCCCACGTGGGTACCGGTGAGGCCGAGGTCGTGGCGCAGGAAGTCCGACAGCAGGCGCCGGGCGGGGACCCGCGCGTGGCGCGGGACGCCGTTGACGGTGACGGTGACGTCGAGCAGCTCCTCGACGACGGGCTCGCCGCTCATGCCGCGCCCTGCCCGGAACCCGGAACGGCGGAGCCGGCCGCCGCTTCCACCAGGGCGACGCGGGAGAGCTCGACTGCCAGCATCCGGCGGTACTCGGCCGTGGCGTGGATGTCGCTCTCGGGGGCGACCGCCGCGGTGACGAGGTCGGCCGCGGCCGACCAGTCGACGGAGGAGGGCTCGACCCCCGCGAAGGGCTCGGTCACGTCGAGGACGGCCGGCACGTCCGTGACCGACACGAAGGTGAGCCGCGCCCGGGTGACGGCTCCGTCGACGACCGTCACGGCCGCCCCCACACCGGCGAGGGCGTAGTCGCCGTGGCGGCGGGCCCGCTCGACGAAGGACGTGCCGGTGCCGGTGGGCAGGCGCCCGAACCGCACGGCGACCGCGAGCTCCTCGGGCGCGAGGGACGTCTCGAGCGGGCCGAGGAAGAAGTCGTGCCAGTCGATCTCACGCGTCCCGGTCGCGCTGGCGACCTCGACCACGCCGTCGCAGAGGGCCAGCACCGACGGCATCTCGCCGGCGGCGTCGGCGTGCGCGATCGAGCCGACGGTGGTGCCCCGGTTGCGGATGACCGGGTGGGCCACGTGGCGCAACGCCTGGCGCAGCAGCGGCAGCGCCGCATACGCCTGCTCGTGTCGTTCGAGGTCCGTGTGCCGGACCATCGCGCCCACGCGGACGTGGTCCGCCGTGACCTCGACCCTGTCCAGGCCGGTGACGCGGCCGAGGTCGACGAGGTGGGCAGGCGTGGCCAGGCGCATGTTGAGCATCGGGACCAGGCTCTGCCCGCCGGCCAGCACCTTGCCGTCGTGGCCCACGTCGGCGAGCACGCCCGTGGCCTCGTCCACGGTGCGTGGCGCGTGGTGCACGAACGGTGCTGGCTTCACGGGAGGGGCTCCTGCCTGCTCGGGTCTGCGGGGGAGGGGGCGTGGGGCCCCCCCCCGGGGGGGGGGCCCCCCGCCGCGGCGACCGCCGCGCGGCGGGGACGGGGGGGGGGGCGGGGCCGGGGCGGCCGCGGGCA
>NZ_JBHUYG010000019.1:38635-47406 GCF_042668795.1 Pedococcus sp. NPDC057267
CCGACGGGGTCGGGGGCCCACCCGGCAGACGGGTCAGGGGTTCCCGTCTCCGGCCTGTCCCGGGAGCGACCCGGAGTGCGGGGTGCGGCCCGTCCCGGTGGCGTCGGTGGCGGCCGTCCCGGTGTGCGTGCCGGGCGTGCCCGCCGAGCCCGTGGTGCCCGGAGTGCCCGCGCGGTGCGCGCCGACGTGACCGGCGTGGGTGTCCTGGTAGAGGTCGTCGACGTCGCTCTCGCCGTAGGTGTCCCGGCCGAGGACGATGGCGGCGCCGCCCGGCCGGTTGGCGTTGGCGCGGTCGCGCAGCTCGCGCGGGGCCACGGCCTTGGCGAGGTGGTACCCGCCGACGGCGACGATGGTGCCGAGCGCGATGCCGCTCAGGGAGAAGTTGTCGGAGAACTTCAGCGAGACGTTGCCGATGCCCATGATGATGCCCGCGGCGAGCGGCACGAGGTTGATCGGGTTGCCGAAGTCGACGCCGTTCTCCTTCCAGATCTTGGCGCCGAGCAGGCCGATCATGCCGTAGAGCACCACCGTGATGCCGCCGAGGACACCGCCGGGGACGGACGCCACGAGGGCGCCGAACTTGGGCGACAGGCCGAAGATGATCGCCACGACCGCGGCCACGTAGTAGGCGGCCGTGGAGTAGACCCTGGTCGCCGCCATGACCCCGATGTTCTCCGCGTAGGTCGTCGTCGGGGAGCCGCCGACCGAGGTCGCGAGCACGGTGCCGATGCCGTCCGCGGCGATCGCGCGACCCATGTACGGGTCGAGGTCGTGACCGGTCATCTCGGCGACGGCCTTGACGTGGCCGGTGTTCTCGGCGATGAGCGCGATGACCGCGGGCAGGACGAGGAGGATCGCGGTGACGGAGAACGAGGGCGTGTGCCAGCCGACGACCTCCTTGCCGTCCGCGGCGATGGTCGTCTGCGACGGGAAGCCGAGCCAGGCGGCCTCCTTGACGGCGCCGAAGTTCGTGCGGAAGTGGTCGGTCGCCTTGGTGGCGCCGCCGAGGACGCTGTTGATCTGCCCGGCCGTCTTGTCCAGCACCCACGACAGCACCGTGCCGAAGATCAGCGCCAGGAAGACCGCGATGCGCCCGACGAAGCCGCGGAACGCCACCGCGAAGACGATGGTGAAGACCATGACCGTCAGCGCCACCCACTGGTCCTGCGGCCAGTAGATCCCGGCGACGACGGGCGCGAGGTTGAAGCCGATGAGCATGACGACCGCACCGGTCACCGACGGCGGAAGGACCTTGTGGAGCAGCCCCGATCCGAGGAAGTGGATCAGCAGCCCCACGACCGCCAGGACGACGCCCGCGACCAGCATCGCCCCGGTGACCTCCTTGCTGTCGCCGCCCTGCGCGCGGATCGCCGCGACACCACCGACGAACGACGCCGACGTGCCCAGGTAGCTCGGCACGCGGCCGGAGACGATGAGCAGGAACACGATCGTCGCGATCCCGCTCATCATGATCGCCAGCTGGGGGTTGAGGCCCATGACGATCGGGAAGACGAAGGTCGCGCCGAACATGGCGACGACGTGCTGGGCGCCGAGCCCGGCGGTCTTGCCCCAGCCGAGGCGCTCGTCGGGGGCGACGACGTCGTCCGGTCCGGCGAGGTTGCCGTCGCCGTGCAGCTTCCAACCCAGGCCCAAGCTCATCCGGACTCCTTCTCGCGGACCGCGCGCCGACAGGCACGCGGCATACGGTCCCTGCAGGTTAGGCGGCAACCTAGCGGCCGGGACAGCACCTGCGTTGGGCAATTGTTGCCATCCGCGGGGGAGGTCGTCCGGCGGACTCAGATGCCGCGCATCTGGTGCACCTTCAGCGCGAGTGCGAGCTTGAGCCGCAGCTGCGGGTCGGTGGTGAAGGGGCCGAGCATGCGCTCGAGCTTGGCGATGCGGTAGCGCAGCGTGTTGTAGTGGAAGAACAGCAGGCGGGCTGTCTCGGCGACGTTCATGTTGGTGTCGATGAGGATGCTGAGGGTGGTCCGCAGGTCGGCGTGCTCGGGGACGTCGTCGTTCGCCAGCGGCCCCAGTGCCTCCTCGACGAACCGGCGCAGGTCGGCGCTGTCGGGCACGAGCGCCAGCAGCCGGAAGATGCCGAGCTGGTCGAAGTGCGCGACCGATCCGTCGCCGTTGAGCTGCCGGCCGACGCTGACCGCGCTGAGCGCCTCCTCGTAGGCTCGGGGCAGGTCCGCGGGTGACTCGACCGGGCGGGAGACGCCGGTCGAGAAGGTGCGCCGCCCACCGCCGCCGTCGCCGCGCACGACCCGCACGACCTCGCCGACCGAGCGCATCACCGCGTCGGTGTCGGCGTCGCCCGGCACCGCGAAGAGCGCCACGACCTCCTGGCTGAAGCCCATCACCGGTGCCCGCGGGTCGCGCACGGCCATGGCACGGCTCCACGCCCGGGAGAACCGCTGCTGCAGGTCGGTGACCTCCTCGCTGGTGCGGCTCGTGTGCTCGTCGTCCTCGTCGGTCTCGGCGACGACGACCACCAGGGGGCGGTCGATGTCCCAGCCGAGCGCGGCCGCGTGCAGCAGCGCCTCGGCCGGCCCACCGGCGCGGCCGGCGAGCGCGTCACGCAGGAACTCGGCGCGGTACTTGCCCTCGACGGCCGAGACGGCCTGCTCCTTGGTGATGGCCAGGGCCGCCACGGTCGCCGCCCGCTCGAGCAGGTGGACGTCGTCGGCGGTGAGGCTGCGGTCCGGCACGAACGCCGCGAGCAGGCCGTGGCCCACCCCGCCGGCGACGATGCGCACGAGGGCGCGGCCGGACGAGGGTGTGCCGGGCGGGCGGATGCCCACCGCCTCGCGCTCGGTCACGAGCCGTCCGGTCCGGTCGAAGCAGTCGAGGGCGTGCGCGGCGGCGAGGTCCTGCTCGGACCCGGCCTCGGCCAGCACCCGGCCGTCGGTGCTCGTGACCATCGCGGCGCCGCCGAGGAAGCCGGCCAGCCGCTCGCACAGGTCCTCGAGCCCACCGCCGGCGAGCACGACGTCGACGAGGATCCGGTGCGCCTCGTCGACGCGGGCGAGGATCGCGGTCTGCTGGTCGAGGAGGGCGCCGAGGACCTCCGTGACGACGGCGTCCGGCTCGCCCGCGTCGAGGACGAGCAGGGGTATGCCGTGCCGCGCCGCCCGGTCGCGTATCGCCTCGAGGTCGGCTGCCGTGGCCGCCGCGGCGCCGGTGAGCAGGAGGGCGCCCGCACCGGCGCTCGCCAGGGTCGCGACGACGTCCAGGCGCTGCGCCGCGTGCTCGCCCAGGACCGCCGCGGGCGCGACGACCAGGTGGCCCGCGCAGGACGGCAGCGGTGCGTCCGGACCGCCGAGCCGGCTCGCGCGCGTGAGGACCCTGCCCGCGTCCGTCGCCTGGATGGCCATGCGCGCCCCGGCGAGGGACGGCAGGGCGAGCAGGCGCTCGAGCGACAGCCCGGCGACGAGCTCGCGGGCGGCCGGTGGGGTGGGTGACGCCACCGATGGCAACTCCACGTCACGCAGGTCGCGATCGTTGGCAACATTCACCATGAGGGGACTGTAATCGCACTGGATACGGTCGCAGGACCTGTCCGCGGAACCTTCGGAGGTCGGTCGGTGTCCCTGCCCGCGACGGCCTGGCCGGCGGCCGCGTCGTGCCGCTCGCCGCTGGTGCTCGACCGGCCCGCCCGCCCGGCCAGCGTGCTGGCGGCGTTCCCTGCAGCGCTCTACCTCGACGTGGACGGGTCGCTGCTCCCGGTCGTCACGCCGGACGGCCTGCGCCTGCCGACCGCCCTCGTCCTCGGTGGGGGACTGCAGGCGTCGGGGTGGGGGGTCCGGCCGGGTGACGCGGTGGAGGTGGGTTCGGGCCGGGTCCGGCTGCCCGGCGCCGACGTCGTGGCCGTGCGGACCTGGCAGCCGCGGGCGGTTCTACCGGCTCCCGGACCGGTCCGCGTTCCCGCGGGCGTCGACCGCGGCAGTGCCGCCTGGCGGCCCGCCGCAGCGGCGCTGGCGGAGCTCCTCCTCGACGGGCAGGACCCGGCCCCGGCGGTGGGCGCGCTCGTCGGTGCCGGCCCCGGGCTGACCCCGAGCGGTGACGACGTGCTGTGCGGCGTGCTCCTCGGCCTGCGGCTCGCGGCCCGCCTCGACGCCGTGGCGACGCTCGGGGCGGCCGTCCGCGGCAGGCTCGGCGGGACGACCACGCTCTCCGCCGCCCTGCTCACCGAGGCCGTTGCCGGGTATGCCGTGCCGCAGGTCCTGCGGCTCGCCTCCGCCCTCGCCCGCGGGGACGACCGCGCCGCCGTCGCAGCCGCCCGTGAGGTCGCGGCCGTCGGCCACTCCTCGGGGAGGGACCTGCTCGCCGGAGTCGTCGGCGCTCTCGAGGCCTGCACGCCCGAGGTCTCTGCGCTCGAGGCCTGCACGACCGCACTCAGGGAGGCGTCATGACCGACCACGTCGAGGTGAGGCGCGGGGCGTACCACGACTCCGTGAGCCTGATGCAGGTCTCCCGGCAGGTCGCGACGAGTCCCGGTGTCACGGCGGCGCAGGTGGCGATGGCGACCGACCTCAACGTCGACGTCCTGCGGGGCATGGGGTTCGACGTGCCGGCGGACGCCCGCCCCAACGACCTGCTGCTGGCCGTGCGGGGCGAGGACGACGCCGCCGTGCAGGCCGCGCTCGCGACGGCCGCGGCCGCCCTGGACGGCCTGCGCACCGCGTCGCAGCAGGCGGGCGGGTTCGGTGAAGCGCCGCCGCCGCGCACCCTGGGCCGGGCCGTGGACGCGGGCGGCGCGACGCTCGCCCTCGTCTCGGTGCCGGGAGACCACGCCGTGGTCGAGGCCCTCGACGCGATCGACCGCGGCGTGTCGGTCATGGTGTTCTCCGACAACGTCCCGGTCGAGGACGAGGTCCTGCTCAAGGACCGCGCCGCCGAGCGGGACGTGCTGGTCATGGGCCCCGACTGCGGGACCGCGGTCGTGGGCGGCGTCGCCCTCGGGTTCGCCAACGTCGTCCGCCGGGGGCCGGTCGGCATCGTCGCGGCGTCCGGCACCGGGGCCCAGCAGGTCATGGCCCTGCTCGACGCAGCCGAGGTCGGCGTCAGCCACTGCCTCGGTGTCGGCGGGCGCGACCTGTCCGCCGCCGTCGCCGGGCGGTCGACGCGCCAGGCGCTCGCCGCCCTCGCCGCCGACGAGGGCACCGAGCGGATCGTCGTCGTCTCCAAGCCGCCGGCCCCCGAGGTGCTCGCCGACCTCGAGGCGTGTGCCGCGGGGCTGGGCGTGCCGGTCCACTGGGCGACGCTCGGGCCCGGACGTCCCGACCTGACAGCGGCGCTCGAGGCGGTCGTCGCGGCTGCTGGCGGGACGCCCCCCGACGGCTGGCCCCCGTCCTGGCAGCCGGCCGACGTCCCGGCCCGCACCCCCGGTCCCGCCCCAGCACACGACCCTGATTCGAGGTCCTTGGGCGATCGCAGCGGCCAGGACCGCGGGGATCGCTCACAGACCTTCCTGAGGGGGCTGTTCTGCGGGGGGACCCTCGCCGACGAGGCGATGCTCGTGGCCGGCGAGGAGCTCGGGCCGATCCGCTCGAACACCCCGCTGTCGCCCGAGCTCACCCTCGGCGCGGACCTGCGCGCCGACGGGCACGTCGTCATCGACTTCGGCGACGACGCGCTCACCCGTGGCCGGGCCCACCCGATGATCGACCCGACGCTCCGGCTCGAGCGCATCGCGGCCGAGGCCGCCGACCCGACCTGCGGGGTGCTCCTGCTCGACCTGGTCCTCGGACATGGCGCGCACCCGGACCCGGCCCCCGAGCTGGCCGCGGCTGTCACCGCGGCCCGGGCCACCGCCGCGGGTGCCGGTCGCGAGCTGCCCGTCGTCGTGTCCCTGACGGGCACACCTGGCGACCCGCAGGACCTGTCCGCGTGCACCCGGCAGCTCACCGCGGCCGGCGCCCACGTCCACCTCTCCAACGCCGCCGCCACCCGGCACGCG
Organism: Pedococcus sp. NPDC057267; assembly: GCF_042668795.1. Classification (NCBI taxonomy): domain Bacteria; kingdom Bacillati; phylum Actinomycetota; class Actinomycetes; order Micrococcales; family Intrasporangiaceae; genus Pedococcus; species Pedococcus sp. NPDC057267. Next base: position 44,601 of record NZ_JBHUYG010000019.1, read on the forward strand.
GTCGAGCTGCTCGCCCCCGGGGAGGACCGGTGACCGCACCGCTGCACGGCCTGCTCTCGGAGGACCCGGTGGTGGCGACGGCCGGGGTGGGGCTGTTCGCCGACGCCCTGCGCGACCAGGCCGTCACGGTCACCGAGGCGCAGTGGCAGCCGCCGATGGAGGGGACAGAGGGCCACCTCGTGACCGTGCTGGCCGACCCGCGCCGAGCCGAGGCGAACGCCCTCGCCTTCGCCCGGATGACCGCCGCCGGCGCCGACCTCGTCGACGTCCGCCCGGCCCGCGAGGCGCTCGGGCTCGAGCGCGGCACCTTCCTGCACGCCGGGCCCCCGATCGAGTGGGAGCGGGCCTCGGGCCCGCTTCGGGGTGCCCTCATCGGGGCGGTCCTGTTCGAGGGACTGGCCGACACCCCCGAGGAGGCGGAGCGGCAGCTGGCGGCCGCGGCATACGACCTCGAGCCGTGCCACCACCGCGACGCGGTGGGGCCGATGGCCGGGGTCGTCTCGCCCTCGATGTGGGTCTACGAGCTGCGCGACGAGGTGCACGACCACACCTCGTGGTGCTCGCTCAACGAGGGGCTCGGCAAGGTCCTGCGCTACGGCGCCTACGGCCCCGAGGTCGTCGACCGGCTGCACTGGATGAACGCCGTCCTCGGGCCGCTGCTCCAGCAGGCCGTCCGCGCCCGCGGCCCCGTCGACATCAAGGCGATCCTGGCCCAGATGCTCCAGATGGGCGACGAGGGGCACAACCGCAACCGGGCGGGGAGCCTCATGCTGCTGCGCGAGCTGTTGCCGACGCTCATCACGGCCGACGGCAGCTCGTCCGACATCGCCGAGGCCGTGCGGTTCTCGGGCGCCAACGAGCACTTCTTCCTCAACCTCGGCATGCCTGCCTGCAAGCTGTCGACCCTGGCCGCCGAGGGCATCCCCGGCGCCACCGTCGTCACCACGATGGCGCGCAACGGCACCGACTTCGGCATCCGGACCGCCGGCACGGGCGACCGCTGGTTCACCGGGCCGGCCAACACCCCGAACGGCCTCTTCCTCGGCGACTACGGCCCCGACGACGCCAACCCCGACATCGGCGACTCCGCCATCACCGAGACCGCGGGGATCGGCGGCTTCGCCATGGCGGCGGCACCGGCGATCGTGCGGTTCGTCGGGGGCGACGTCCCGATGGCGCTGCGTGCCACGCGCACGATGTACGAGATCACCGTCGGCGAGCACCCGGCGTACCAGGTGCCCATCCTGGAGTTCCGCGGCACGGCCACCGGCATCGACGTGGTGGCCGTCGCGCGCACCGGGATCCTGCCGCAGATCAACACCGGCATGGCGGGCCGCGTCGCCGGGACCGGCCAGGTCGGGGCCGGTCTGGTGACGCCGCCGGCCGAGTGCTTCCCGGCAGCGCTGGCCGCGCTCGCGGACGCCGTGCCCTCCCGGGCCTGAGGAGCCTGCGGTATGCCGTGCCGCCACGCCCGCGTGGGCGGCTCCGGTGGCGGGCCGGGGCCGTGGCAGGATGGGCGTCCGTGACGGCAGGCATCCTCGACGGCAAGGCGGTCCTCGCGACCATCAAGGACGAGCTCAAGGTCCGCGTCGCGGCCCTGCGCGAGCAGGGGGTCGTGCCCGGTCTGGGCACCGTCCTCGTGGGCGACGACCCCGGCAGCCGCTGGTACGTCGGCGCCAAGCACAAGGACTGCGCCGAGATCGGCATCACCTCGATCCGTCGCGACCTGCCCGCCGGGACGCCGCAGGCCGAGGTCGAGGCCGTCATCGACGAGCTCAACGCCGACCCCGGGTGCACCGGGTTCCTCGTGCAGCAGCCCACGGGGCTCGACGAGTTCGCGCTGCTGTCGCGGGTCGACCCGGTGAAGGACGTCGACGGCCTGCACCCGACGAACCTCGGCTGGCTGGTGCTCGGCAAGGCCGCGCCGCTGCCGTGCACGCCCGCGGGCTGCATCGAGCTGCTGCGCCGGTTCGACGTGCCGGTCGCCGGGGCGCGGGTCGCGGTCGTCGGCCGCGGCATCACCGTCGGGCGCCCGCTCGGCCTCATGCTGACCCGCCGCTCGGAGAACGCGACCGTCGTGCTGTGCCACACCGGCACGCGCGACCTCGCGGCCGAGGTGCGCCGGGCCGACATCGTCGTCGCGGCTGCCGGGGTGCCCGGCCTGGTCACGGCGGACATGGTCAAGCCCGGTGCGGCCGTGCTCGACGTGGGGGTGAGCCGGATCGAGGCCGAGGACGGTCGGTCCGTCGTCGCCGGTGACGTCGCGCCCGACGTGGCCGAGGTCGCCGGCTGGGTCAGCCCCAACCCCGGCGGTGTGGGCCCGATGACCCGCGCCATGCTGCTGTCCAACATCGTCGCCGCCGCAGAGCGCCAGGCAGCCGCCGGCGATCGCGGTGCCGCCGCCGCGGGCTGACCCGGTCCGCACGTGACGCCGCCCAAGCTCGGCTGGTGGTGGGTCGCCACCCCGGTCCTGCTGCTCGGGCTGTACGCGTTCGCCCGGGGTGAGGTCCGGCTCGCCGGCTACGTCATGGCCGCCGGTGTCGGACTCGCCGCGGTGCTGCGGCTGGTGCTGCCCGCGGGCCGCGGGGGCGGGCTCGCGGTCCGGTCGCGGTTCGTCGACGTGGCGACGCTCGTCGTGCTGGCCCTCGGGCTCGCGGTCATCACCCACGTGCTCGACCTGCACCCCCGGCGTTGAGCCCCGGGCCGCTCGCCGTACCCGCCCCGGCTGGACGCGGGTCGCCGGACGCGGAACGGGCCGGGGGTCCTGGTCTGTCTCGGGCACGGGGGGGGTCTTGCCGGACGCCGC
>NZ_JBHUYG010000020.1:0-45372 GCF_042668795.1 Pedococcus sp. NPDC057267
CGCCAGTAGGGTGCGCGTCATGACGAGGTTGTCGGACGCCGCCGCACCCCGCCCTGCCGAGCCCGGCCTCTTCGCCGGCCTCGTCGACGACGCGGCGGTCTTCCCGCCGGGCAACGCCCCCCTCGACGAGGCCGTGCGGATGCACCGCGTGCACCGCACCAGCTGGTATGCCGGGCTCGTCGGACCGCTCCTCGTCCCCGCCTCCGCGGCGGGGGACCTCGTGCCGCTTGTCGCCGCAGCCGGGTCCGCTGACGGCGCTGCGGCCGGTGCCGGGGCGGACCCGGTGAGGGTGGCGGTCATCGGGCGCCCGGGAGTGCCCGTCGACCGGGTGCTCGACGCCGTGGCCCTGCTGCGGTCGGCCCAGGGCGTCGACGTGGTCGGGGTCGAGCGCGGGTGGGAGCCGTCGTGGCGCGAGGCGCGCGACCCCGGCGTGCCGCTGACCCTCGAGGTGCCGCGCGGCGACGCGCAGGTCGAGGCGGTCGCCGACATCGCGGCGGACGCCTCCGACGACCGCCCGCTCCAGGCGAAGTTCCGCACCGGGGCCACCGACACGTGGGCCTGGCCCGACGAGCGCGAGCTCGCGACGTTCGTGCGCACCGCCGTCGACCACGACCTCGGCTTCAAGCTCACCGGCGGCCTGCACCACGTCGTCCGCGGCACCCACGACGGGCAGGAGCAGCACGGCCTGCTCAACGTCCTCGTCGCGGTGCGCTGGGCCCTCAACGGCGACGACGTCGACGATCTGGTGCCGCTGCTGGCCGAGCGCGACCCCGCCGTCCTCGTCCCGCACGTCACCCGCATGAGCGCCGCCGACGCCGCCATCGTGCGCGCCTTCTTCCCGGCATACGGCTGCTGCGGCGTCACCGACCCGATCACCGAGCTGGCCGCCCTCGGCCTCCTGGAGGAGCACGCATGACCACGTCCTGGATCGACCTGGCCGAGGACGACGCGTTCGGCCTCGACAACCTGCCGTACGGCGTCTTCTCCACGGAGGGCACCGACCCGCGCGTGGGCGTGCGCGTCGGGGAGTGGGTGCTCGACGTCAGTGCCGCGGCACGGACCGGCCGTGACTCGGTCGGCGCGGGCGACGGCCCGGACCTCACCGCCGCGTGGGAGCGCCCCAGCCTCAACGCGTTCCTCGAGCTCGGGCGCCCCGCGTGGACTGCCGCGCGGTCGTGGCTGCAGGAGGTCCTCACCGACCCGGTGCACGAGGAGCGCACCCGTCCCCACCTCCTCCCGCTGGCCGACGTGACGCTGCACCTGCCGATCGAGGTCGCGGACTACGTCGACTTCTACGCCGGGGAGCACCACGCGACGAACGTCGGGCGGATCTTCCGCCCGGACTCCGAGCCGCTGACCCCGAACTGGAAGCACCTGCCCATCGGCTACCACGGCCGCTCGGGGACGGTCGTCGTCTCGGGGACGGACGTCGTCCGGCCCAGCGGGCAGCGCAAGGCCCCCACCGACCCGGCTCCCACCTTCGGGCCCAGCCGCAAGCTCGACATCGAGGCCGAGCTCGGCTTCGTCGTCGGCGGCTCGTCCCGTGTCGGCCACCCGGTGCCGATCGAGCAGGCCTCGGAGCACCTGTTCGGCGTGGTGCTGCTCAACGACTGGAGCGCCCGCGACATCCAGGCGTGGGAGTACGTCCCGCTCGGCCCCTTCCTCGGCAAGTCGTTCGCCACCTCGATCTCACCGTGGGTCGTCACCATGGACGCGCTGGCCGCTGCCCGGGTGGAGCTGCCGGGCCAGGACCCGGAGCCGCTGCCGTACCTGCGGGGCACCGGCGACGCATCCCTGGGGCTCGACGTCCACTACGAGGTCGTGTGGAACGGCACCGTGGTGTCGCGGCCCGAGTACCGCGACATGTACTGGTCGCCGGCGCAGATGCTTGCGCACCTGACGGTCAACGGCGCCTCGCTGCGCAGCGGCGACCTCTTCGGGTCCGGGACCATCTCGGGCACCGACCCGCGCACGCGCGGCAGCTTCCTCGAGCTGACGTGGAACGGCACCGAGCCCGTGACCCTGGACGACGGCAGCACCCGGTCCTTCATCGAGGACGGCGACACGCTCGTCCTGCGGGCCTGGGCGCCCGGCCCCGACGGCACGCGGATCGGGCTCGGCGAGGTGAGCGGGACGGTCGTCCCGGCCGCCGGCTAGACCGCCGCCCCGCGGCTACCGTCCGGGACGTCCGTCCCGGGGCTGTCGGCCCATGACGACGTTGGTGGCGGCGACCTTGTCGTGCCACGCCTGGCGGTTGGCGTCCCACGCCGGCCACAGCAGGTCCAGCAGGGCGGCGATCGACGCGAACGTGCCGATGAGCGGGATGTTGCCCACCACCCCCAGCACGGCCTGCACCGAGGCACGCCGAGCCGCGTCGGCCAGCGACAGCGGACCCGGCCGCTCACGCAGCCGCACCGAGATGCCCGACACGGCCTTGCCGGGAGTGGCGCCGCTGCGCGTCAGGAAGAACACCTGGTACGCGAATGCCACCACGCCTGCGACGAGGGCGAAGCCGGCCAGGTAGCCGTAGTTGATCTCGGAGGTGATGCGGTTCATCGTCGCGCTGTCACCGGAGCGGAGCGCCTCGGAGAACCCGTCGAAGAACGGCTGCATCGCCCGGTAGAGCAGCCAGCCACCGAGGACGAAGCTCGCGATGCCCGTGATGATGGCGTCGATGATGTAGGCGCCCACGCGCTGCCAGTAGCTCGCCAGCGGCTGGCCGTCCGGGGTGGTCGGCCCCGCCGGGTAGCCGTACTGCATCGGCGGCGCGTTCCACTGGTGCTGCTGCGGCGCCCCGGGGAACTGCGGGTTGGGGCGGCCGGGCTGCGTGCCCGGCGCACCGCCCGGCATACCTCCCTGCGCACCGCCCGGCACACCTCCCTGCGCGCCCGGCACACCTCCCTGCGCACCCCCGTGGGTGCCCTGCCCCGCACCGCGCCCACCGGGCGCCACCCAGTGACGGGCGGCCTCGGCTCCTGCCTGGGCGGCCTGTTCGGCCGTGGTCGCGGGACGGGTGCTCTTGGGGGCCGTGTGCCGGGTCCAGACCACGCCGTCGAAGTACCGCAGGACGGCGGCGTCCTCCGGGTCGTCGTACCAGCCCGGGCTCGATGGCGTGCTCATGGCGACAGCCTCTCACGCACGGCTGCCCGTCCCGGCCCGCGGCCCCGCCGCGCGCCCGCGATCCCTCACGCCTAGGGTGAAACGCCATGAGCAGCAACGACTCCGTCCTGCGGACCAAACCCGTCGAGGACGTCCTCGCGCAGGCCGGTGACGCCGGCAGCGAGGGCGACGGCACGCGCCTTGCCCGGCGCCTCGGGGCCAAGGACCTCATGGGCTTCGGCATCGGCATCGTCATCGGCACGGGCATCTTCACCTTGACGGGCATCGAGGCCAAGAACCACGCCGGTCCCGGTGTCGTCATCTCCTTCGCCGTGGCCGGCGTCGTGAGCCTGCTGGCCGCGTTCTGCTACGCCGAGCTCGCGTCGGCGGTGCCGACCGCCGGCAGCGCCTACACCTACGCCTACGCGACGATCGGCGAGGTCTTCGCGTGGATCATCGGCTGGGACCTCATCCTCGAGTTCGCGCTCGGGGCGGCGGTCGTGGCCCGCGGCTGGTCCGGCTACATGCAGGAGCTGTTCAACCTGCCCACCAGCCTGTTCGGTGAGGGCGCGCCGGTGAACGTCGGTGCGGTCGCCATCGTGCTGGTGCTCGGCGTCGTGGCGATCATCGGCATCCGCGAGAGCGCCCGGGTGACCAACACGCTGGTGGTCATCAAGGTCGCCATCTGCGTCTTCGTCATCATCGCGGGCGCGTTCTTCGTCAAGGCCTCGAACCTCACGCCGTTCATCCCGCCGGCCCAGCCGGTCAAGGCCGGCACGTCGGGCCTGGCCCAGCCGCTGAGCCAGGCCGTGTTCGGCATCCAGCCGACCGCCTTCGGCTTCGCCGGGGTGCTGACCGCGGCCGCCGTGGTGTTCTTCTCCTACACCGGGTTCGAGGCCGTGGCGAACCTCGGCGAGGAGACCCGCAAGCCCGCGCGCGACCTCCCGCTGGGCCTGCTCGGCACCCTCGGGATCTGCACCGTGCTCTACGTCGGTGTCTCGCTCGTCCTGACCGGCATGGTCGACTACCGCAAGCTCAACGAGGGTGCTCCGATCGCGAGCGCCTTCGAGGCCGTCGGGGCGCACTGGGCGGCGAACCTCATCGCCGTGGCAGCCGTCGCCGGCCTGACCTCGGTCATCCTCGTGGACATCGTCGCCATGGGCCGGATCGGCTTCTCGATGGGCCGCGACCGCCTGCTGCCGCCGGCCGTGGCGAAGGTCCACCCGAAGTGGGGCACGCCGTACCGCATCACCATGGGCACCATCGTCCTGGTGGCGCTGCTCGCCGGGCTGGTGCCGCTCAAGGCCCTGGCCGACCTGGTGAGCATCGGGACGCTCTTCGCCTTCGTCGTCGTCTCGATCGCGGTGCCGATCCTGCGCCGCACGAAGCCGGACCTGCCGCGGCCCTTCCGCACCCCCTTCTCACCCGTCGTGCCGGTCCTGTCGGCCCTGGCCTGCCTCTACCTCATGACCAACCTGTCGCTGGAGACCTGGTTGCGCTTCGCCGTGTGGATGGTCCTGGGCCTGGTGCTGTATGCCGTGTACGGCCGGCGCAACGCCCGCCTGGCCCAGCGCGAGCCGGAGCCCGTGCGGTCCGCCTGACACCGGCAGGCCCCGAGCCACCGGAGACGACGATCGGGGGTGTGGGGGTGACGGATCCGTCACCCCCACACCCCCGAAGTCGTGGGGCGGAGCGGGTCAGAGGTTGCCGCGCGCGTCCTGCTCGCGCTCGATGGCCTCGAACAGCGCCTTGAAGTTGCCCTTGCCGAAGCCGAGCGACCCGTGCCGCTCGATGATCTCGAAGAAGACCGTCGGCCGGTCGCCGAGCGGCTTGGTGAAGATCTGCAGCAGGTAGCCGTCCTCGTCGCGGTCGACGAGGATCTTGCGCTTCTGCAGCTCCTCGATCGGCACGCGGACCTCGCCGATCCGGGCGCGCAGCTCGGGGTCCTCGTAGTACGAGTCCGGCGTGTCGAGGAACTCGATCCCGTTGGCGCGCAGCTCGTCCACCGTGCGCAGGATGTCGCCGGTCGCGAGCGCGAGGTGCTGGGCGCCGGGGCCGCGGTAGAACTCGAGGTACTCGTCGATCTGGCTCTTCTTCTTGGCGATCGCCGGCTCGTTGAGGGGGAACTTCACCCGGTGGTTGCCGTTGGCGACGACCTTGGACATCAGCGCCGAGTAGTCGGTGGCGATGTCGTCGCCGATGAACTCGGCCATGTTCACGAAGCCCATGACCTTGTTGTAGAAGGTCACCCACTCGTCCATCTTGCCGAGCTCGACGTTGCCGACGATGTGGTCGAGGGCCTGGAACAGCCGCTTCGGCGCGCCCTCGCGCTTGACCCAGGTCGACTCCTTGGCGACGTAGCCGGGCAGGTACGGGCCGTCGTACCGGGAGCGGTCCACGAGGGTGTGCACCGTCTCGCCGTAGGTCGCGATGGAGGCGATGCGCACCGTGCCGTGCTCGTCGGTGAGGTCCTCGGGCTCGCGCACGACGCGGGCACCGGCCGAGCGGGCCTGGGCGATGCACTTGTCGACGTCCGGCACCTCGAGGGCGATGTCGACGACACCGTCGCCGTGCTTGGCGTGGTGCTCGATGAGCGGGCTGTCGGGGCTGACGGCACCGTTGAGGACGAACCGGATCGAACCGGACTTCAGGACGAAGGACTTGTGGTCGCGCTGGCCGTTCTCCGGGCCCGAGTACGCGACGAGCTCCATGCCCCACGCGGACTGGTAGTACTGCGCCGCCTGGGTGGCGTTGCCCACGACGAAGACGATGGCGTCCCAGCCGGTGACCGGGAACGGGTCCTTCGTCTCGTCGTACTCGACGAGGCCGACGAGCTGCTTGAGCTGCTCGAGGTCGAGGTTGGCCTCACGCTCCTGGGGCGTGAGGTCGAGGTTCGTGTCGCTGGTGGTCGTCATGGCGGCAGGGTGCCGCGACGCTGCCCAGGTGTGCAACCGTATGCCGAGCGGCTGCGCAGGATGTGCGAAGTGGTCGCCGTAAGCGCTGATCCAGTGGACAATGTGTCCATGTCCCTCGACGACCTGGACCGGCGGCTGGTCACCCTGTTCACCGAGCAGCCCCAGATCGGGGTGCTCGGCGCCTCGCGCGAGCTCGGGGTGGCCCGCGGCACGGTCCAGGCTCGGCTCGACCGGCTCTCGCAGCGTGGCGTGATCCGGTCCTGGGCGCCGCAGCTCGACCCGGCGGCGATGGGGTACCCCGTCTCGGCGTTCTGCACCCTGGAGATCCGGCAGGGCCGCGGCCACTCCCCCGTCGTCGAGCACCTGGCCCGCATCCCCGAGGTGCTGGAGGCCCACACCATCACCGGCTCCGGTGACCTGTTCATCTCGGTCGTCGCCCGCGACAACGCCGACCTCCAGCGGGTCATCGACGCCGTGGTCGACGACCGCCACGTGGTGCGGGCCAACACCGCGATCTCCCTGGCCACGCGCATACCGCTGCGGACCCTGCCGCTGGTCCAGGCGGCGGGGACCCCCGTCAGCGAGGCAGCGACGTGACCGCCTCGGCGACGACGTCGGGGTCCGCCCAGAAGCGGTCCCCCGGCTCCCCCACCGGCGCGTAGACGACGAGCTCGTCGAAGCCGGCCTCCACCGCCGCACCCACCGTGTCGGCCAGCGCCTGGACCGAGGCCAGCGGGCGCAGGGTCCCCCACCCCACGAGCACCGACCGGCCGATCGCGGCGGGGTCGCGACCGATGCGCTCGCAGGCGGTCGTCACCCGCCGGGACTGCCGGGCGAGCGCCTCCCACCAGCCCGAGGCGTCCAGCTCCGCCAGCGCGGCCCCGCCGAAGGTCACCCAGCCGTCGCCCTGCCGTGCTGCGAGGTCGAACCCGCGGGGCCCGCCGGCCGAGATGACCACCGTCGGTGGGAGCCGCCCGGGGGCGTGCGCGGCGGGCTGCACGCCCTCGATCCGCACCACCCTGCCCTCCCAGGTCGACCCCCCGAGCCACAGGGCCCGCAGCGCGGACACCGACTCCTCGTAGCGGTCCCAGAGGTCGCGCACCGTCACCAGCTCACCCCGGTCGGCCAGCACGTCCCCGGGCAGGCCCGCGCCGAGGCCCAGGACGAAGCGGCCGTCGCTGATGTCCTGCAGCGTGGCCGAGGCGCGGGCCAGGACGGTGGGGCTGCGGATCGCGGCCGAGGCGACCAGGGTGCCCAGGCGCATCGTGCTCGTGACCCCGGCGGCAGCCGCGAGGGTCGTCCACCCGTCGGCCCACCAGCGGCCGGCCACGGTGGGGTGGGTGAGGTGGTCGGCGGCATACCCCGCGTCGAAGCCCAGCTCCTCCAGGCGCATCCACGTGTGCCGCGCCTCCCGCCACGACTCCTGCGGGAGCACCAGGGCACCGAGGCGCATCGGACCTCCTCCGGCTCGGGGCGGCCCGCGGCTGCGGGGACAGGGCCGCCGCGGGGTCGCTCACGTCGATCCGATCGTTTCACCCGCCCGCGGGGTCGCGTGCGAGATTCGGCCCAACTGGCCGCCACCCGCTCCGCACTCCCGGGCTCAGCGCAACCCGTGCGGTGGCCGGCGGGGTCGTGCCGCACGCCGCGCCGCCACCGCCTTGCGAGCGACCGGACCGAGCGCCCGCCCGCGCCGCGACAGGTAGGGCGCCACGAGCGCGGTCGTCACCGGATCGGGTCCCAGGTCGAGCTCCTCGCGCAGCAGGGCGGCGAACCGCTCGTAGTGGGACAGCGCCGCCGATCGGTCCCCGGAACGCAGGAAGATCCGGATGAGCGTCTGGTGCGAGGCCTCCCGCAGGGGCTCCAGCCGGATCGCGCGCAGGGTCGTGTCGAGCGCCTCGGCGGTCCGGCCGCTCTCGAGCTGCTGCTCCGCCTCGCCATCGAGGACCCGCAGCTCGAGGTGGCGCAACCGCTCGCGCTCGATGACGACCCAGTCGTCGAGCCAGTCCGGGAGCAGCTCGACGTTGAAGGCGCGGCCGGGCTGGCCCAGGAGCAGCACGCCGCTGCCGCTGTCGCCGGCTCCGGCACCGGCACCGGCACCGGCACCGGCACCGGCCAGGGCGAGCACGTCGACCTGGACCGAGGACGCCATCCGCAGGAACGTACGGCTGCCGGGCGACACGAGCTCCCCCACCTGCCGGGCCCGCCAGAGCGTCGAGCGGAGGTTCGCCGCGGCCTGACCGGACGCGACCCCCGGCCACAGGTCCGCCGCCGCCCGGACCCGGGCGACCGCTCCCCCCTGCAGCGCGATGTAGGCCAGCAGCTTCTGTACACCGTTCGGGACCTCGACCGGGCCGTCACCGTCTCGGAGCTCGAAGCCGCCGAGCAGGTGCAGGGTCCACCGGCCGGTGTCAGGCGCTCCCTCGACCACGTCCACCACCTGGGTGCGTGCAGGGCAGCCCACCATCGCTGGCCACCCCCATGTCCAGCTCATTTCGCGCGGCCACGCAGGCATGTTCGGCCCCGTCCGACCGGCCCTGCAGGACCACCCCGGTGACGTAGTCGACCCGTTGCCGTCCGTCCGGCAGTCGACCGAGTCAACCACCGGCAAATCCCTGCGAACTCGACCATGGTGCCCACTGCCGGCCCCCACGGCATACAACCGATGTCGTAGAAGCGCCCACGAGCCCGGTGACCTGTCGACGACGGTGAGCACACGGCGGCCCCACGCATCCGCGCACGAGCCGCACACGACGCGGTGACGCAGCCGCGACGACGTCGGTCCTACATGGTTGCTGTCAACACCACGTACCGAGGTCGTGGAGAGGGGGTGAACACCATGACCGCTCTGTCCTTCGAGGAGCTCTCGGTCGAGCAGGTCGAGCTGCTTCCGTCGCGCGAGACGCTCGCCCTCTGGTCCACCAACTGGGCCAACATCGGCGCGACCAACGTCGCGCTCTCGCAGAACACCTGGACGATGGGCTCGCTGGCCAACGCTGCGGCCGGCCAGACCATCCTGGTGAGCCAGTCCTGACCGGGTCACGGTGACCAAGCCATCGAGTGCAGGAGAGGAGGGGAATCCCATGCACGAGATCGTGACGACCCGTGAGCTCGAGGAGTCAGCGGTGGAGCTGCTACCGAGCCGGGAGACGTTGGCGATGTTCAACTTCACGAACATCACCGCAGTCAACCTGGCCATCGCAGTGAACGCCTTCACGTTCGGCTCGGCGGCGAACGCCACGGCGCTCCAGCAGATCGCCGTCCTGCAGCACTGAGCCACACCGGGTGGGGGCCGTCCCAGGTGCCGGCCCCCACCCGTCATCGACAGCATGCGTGTCACGGACGCTGGGGGAAGCTCGATGTCCACACCGCTCTGGCAGGTCTCGCGACCCGCGCCACGGCTGGCCGAGGGGGTCCGGCTCCTCGGCGAGTACGAGGGCTCCGGCTTCTCCGAGCCCCACTACCTGGCCGTCCGGGGGGACGAGCAGGTCCTGCACATGTCGCGGCTGCTGCACCTGGTGGCGAGCAGCCTCGACGGCGACCGCAGCATGGAGCAGGTCGCTGCCGCCGTGAGCACGGCATACGGCCGCACGCTCACCGCAGCTGGGCTGGCGTTCCTGCTCGAGCAGCGCCTGCGCCCGCTCCAGCTCCTCGCGGAGCCCGGCACGGGTGCCGCGACCTCCGCACGGCCGCCAACCACTCCCGCCCCACGCGCCGACCCGCTGCTGGCCCTGCGGCTGCGGCGGACGCTCGTGCCAGCCCGCTGGACCCGGCGCATCGCGCGGTGCCTCGCCCCGCTCTTCCACCCGCTCGTCGTGGCCGCCGCCCTGGTGGCACTCGTCGCTGGAGACGCCTGGCTGCTGCAGACGGACACGATCGGGTCGGCCTTCTCCGCCACGCTCGAAGACCCCATCATCATCCTCGGCCTGCTCGGGGTCCTGCTGCTGTCCACCCTGTTCCACGAGTTCGGGCACGCCGCTGCGTGCCACCGGGGCGGGGCCGAACCGGGCTCGATCGGCGTGGCCGTCTACCTGGTCTACCCGGCGTTCTTCACGGACGTGACGAGGTCGTACCGCCTCAGCCGGGTCGGGCGGCTGCGCACGGACCTCGGCGGCGTCTACTTCAACGTGCTTGCCATCCTCGTGCTCCTCGCCCTCTACGCGCGGACGGGCTCTGCGCTGCTCCTGCTGTCTGTGGTCCTCGTGCACACCGAGATGCTCCAGCAGCTGCTGCCGCTGGCCCGTCTCGACGGCTACTTCGTCGTCGCGGACCTTGTCGGGGTGCCTGACCTGTTCGGCCGGGTCGGTCCGGTCGTGCGGAGCCTGCTTCACCCGGGCCGGCCGTCGCCCCGGGTGAGCGAGCTGCGCCCGTTCGCCCGGCGGGTCATCACCGCCTGGGTGCTCGTGGCGGTGCCGGTCATGCTGGCGGCCTTCGGGCTCCTGCTGTGGAACGCGCCGGCCGTGGCTCGGTCGGTCGTGGCGGCCGAGGGACGGCAGCTGGCCCTGCTGCGCAACGCCGTCTACGGCGGCCAACCTCCCGCAGCCGCGCTCGCGGCGGTCTCGATGCTGCTGCTCCCCCTGCCCCTCGTGGGGTTGGGTCTGCTCGTCGGCGGGTTGCTCCGCCGCCTCATCCTGCGGGCGGTTGCCGGCAGGACCCCGTCCAGCGGCGCGCGCCGGGCGCGCCCCCGTCCACAGGAGATCCCGATGTCCGGATCGAAGCATGCTCCTGTGCTGCCCATGATGGAGCCGGGTCAGGCCATGGCGCAGCCGTCGAGCACACCGCCACCGCCGCAGGCCGGCGGAGCCGCCACCTCATCCCCGGGGGCGACGCCCCCCGCTCCGCCCGTCCCCCTCGCACGGGCCCACGGGGAGCACCTCGTGCCGGCCCCGGGGGCGACCGGCCTCACTCCCCACGAGGCGGCCCTGGCCCACAGCGCGGCCGAGTTCACGGAGGAGGCCATGCTGCGCCCCATGTCCCGGCCCCCGGGTCGTGGTTGGCGCCGGGGGGTGTATGCCGTGACCCGCGGCGGGGTCAACCTCGGCCCCGGTGCCGCGGAGCGTCGCGAGATGGACCTGCTGGGGCGGGTGCGCACCCCCGTCCGGGGGTGCCGGCGGATCGTGGTCCTGTCCCGCAAGGGCGGCGCCGGGAAGACGACGACCACGCTCATGCTCGGGCACACGCTCGCGACGTACAGGGGTGACCGGGTCATCGCCCTCGACGCCAACCCCGACGCCGGCAGCCTGGCCCACCGCATGCCGAGGCAGACCACGAGCACGGTGACGGACCTGCTCCGGGAGCGGGACTGGATCCAGAGGTACGCCGACATGCGTGACTTCACCTCGCAGGCCGCCGACACGCGCCTCGAGGTGGTCGCCTCCGACGACGACCCACGCATCTCGCAGGCCCTGGGTGAGGAGGACTACCGACGCGCCATCGAAGTGCTGGACCGGCACTACAACCTGCTGCTGGTCGACACCGGGACGGGCATCCTCGACAGCGCCATGCAGGGCATCCTCGCCGAGGCGGACCAGCTGGTCGTCGTCATGCCGCCGGCGCTGGACGGTGCGCGGGTGGCGGCGATGACCCTCGACTGGCTCGAGGAGCACGGGCACGTCTCACTGGTCCGGGGGGCGGTGGCGGCCGTCAACGCCGTCCACGGCGCAGGACAGCTGGAGCTGCCCCGCATCGAGGCGCACTTCGCGACCCGCTGCCGGGCCGTCGTGCGCATCCCGTGGGACCCGGTGCTGCAGGCGGGGGCGCACACCGCGCTCAACGACCTCCGCCAGCAGACCCGAGACGCCTACCTCGAGCTCGCCGCCCACGTCGCAGGAGCCTTCACCCAGGACCGCGTCCCCTCCCGCGGGGGCCGGTCATGAGGTCCCCACGGGCTGCGGGGGCGGGGGCCAGGCGCTGGCTCGGGGCCGTCGCGACGTCGGCAGCCCTCGTCCTGGCCCCGGCCCAGCTCGCCTCGGCCCACCAGCCGGGAGGGGCCGGTGACGACCAGTCGGAGCCGGTGTCGTTCGCCGACCAGGAGGTCGTCCAGCTCGACGCGAACGCCTCGGGGAGGCTGTGGGACTCGGGGCTGGAGTACCACCAGAGCGCCGCCGACTCCGTCACCGCCACCAACGCCGCGGTGGCGTACGCGGCGTGCGACGGCTGCCGGGCGGTCTCGCTGTCCTTCCAGGTCGTCGTCGCCGACGGCGCACCCACGACCCTCGCCCTCGGCAACGTCGCCGTCGCTACCACGGAGGACTGCACCGGGTGCGAGGCTGTCGCGGTTGCGTACCAGCTCGTCGTGGCGAGCGGTGACCGGCTGCGCCTCACCGACCGGGGTCGCGCGGGGCTGGCCGACCTGCGTCGGCACCTGCGCCGACTGGCACGGTCGGACCTCTCCCCATCGGACATCCAGGCCCAGGCCGCCGACCTCATGTCACAGGTCTCGGCCACCCTGTCGCAAGAGCTGCGCGCCAAGCTCCGGGTCCGGTGTGACCGGGAGGTCGACGAGGGTCGGCCGGTCGGCCACGACCGCTCCCAGGTTACGGACGGGCTCGACGGGCACGGGACGGCCACTGGCCGCGGCGCCTGACTGCGGGGGCCGACCCCAGGGCCGGGGCCCGCGCCCACCAACGGCCGGGTGCGTCCTCGCCGCCGTGACCGGCGCGGACGCGCCCGGTTCCCGCGGGGCTCAGTTCTCCAGACGGAATCCGAGCTTCACGGTCACCTGCCAGTGCGCGACCGCGCCGTCGGCGATCTGGCCGCGGACGCTCTGCACCTCGAACCAGTCCAGGTTGCGCACGGTTCGCGCCGCCTGGGTGACCGCGTTGGTCACGGCCGCCTCGATGCCGTCCGGTGAGGTGCCGACGACCTCGGAGATGGAGTACACGTGGTTGGCCATGGCGCTGCTCCGTCCTCGGCGACGAACTCGCCGTCCCGCCACACGCTAGCGCCTCGTGGCGGCGCAGCGGCCCGCACGGCGCGGCCCTTCGGCACGACCCACCGGCCTGGGGTTTCGAGGCCGGGCTCCGGGTGCCGCTCAGACCGTCCCGCGTGCAGGCGCCGATGTCAGGTGGCGTTGCCCAGCGCGAAGGAGACGATCACCGATGCCGCGACCACTGCCCCGCCGAGCGCCATCAGCGCTGCCCCGGACGCCCCCTGCGTGGCGACGCGCCGGCGGCTGCCCACCAGCACCAGAGCGATCGCCACGGCGTTGAGCGGCAGGGCGACCCACCAGGCGGGTTCGGGCACGGCGACTGCGCCCCACGTGAAGACTGCCGCGAACACCACGCCGAGCACGACGAGCAGGACCCGGGCGACCTTGATGCGGGTCTCGAGGTGGGCGTTGGCCACGGTGGTGCGCGTCCCTGTCGCTGCTACCGGCGCCCGACCAGCCAGGCGCGGATCTTCTCGATGCGCGCGGCAACCTCGGCCGACGTCGCCGCGTCGAGGGAGGGACCGCCGCAGGCACGCCGCAGGTCGTTGTGCACCACGCCGTGGGGGGCGTTGGTCTTGCGGGCGTATGCCGCGACGAGCCCGTTGAGCTCCTTGCGCTGGGCGGCGAGCGCGCGGTGCGCCGACACCGGCTGTGGCGCCGCCTTGGGCCGTCGGCTGCTCTGGGCGGTCTGCCGCTCGTGCAGCAGGAGCGCCACCTGGTCGGGCTCGAGCAGCCCCGGCAGGCCGAGGTACTCCTGCTCGTCCTCGGACCCGACGGCGGCGCCGAGGCCGAACTGCTTGGCGTCGAAGAGCACGTGGTCGAACTCGGCGTCCGACTCCAGCGCCTCGAAGGTGCTCTCGTCGAGCCCCACCGTCTTCTCGGTGCGGTTGGCGGCGGCCACGAGGGCGTCCTCCTCGGCCCACATCGAGGCCTCGGAGTCGTCCTTGGTCACCCGGTCGAGGGCGTGGTCGCGCTCGTCCTCCAGGCGGGCCGCGTGCTCGAGGATGACCGGCACGGAGGGCAGGAAGACCGAGGCGGTCTCGCCGCGGCGCCGAGCCCGGACGAACCGGCCGACCGCCTGGGCGAAGAAGAGCGGGGTCGAGGTCGACGTGGCATACACGCCGACGCACAGGCGCGGCACGTCGACGCCCTCGGAGACCATGCGCACCGCGACCATCCACCGGGAGTCGCTGGAGGCGAACTCCTCGATGCGGGCCGAGGCGCCGGCGTCGTCGGAGAGGACGACCGTCGGCTTCGTGCCGGTGATGGACTCGAGGATCCGGGCGTACGCGCGGGCGCTGGTCTGGTTCGAGGCGATGACGAGGGCACCTGCGTCCGGGACGCCGCGGCGGACCTCGGTCAGCCGCTTGTCCGCAGCGGCGAGCACGGCGGGGATCCACTCGCCCTTGGGGTCCAGGGCGGTGCGCCACGCGTGCGCCATCGCGTCCTTGGTCAGCGGCTCGCCGAGGCGCGCGGCGATCTCGTCGCCGGCCTTCGTGCGCCAGCGCATGGCGCCGCCGTAGGCCATGAACAGCACGGGCCGCACGACCCCGTCGCGCAGGGCCTCGGCATACCCGTAGGTGTAGTCCGCCGCGGACCGCCGGATGCCTGCCTGGTCCATCTCGTAGCGGACGAACGGGATCGGGGAGGTGTCCGAGCGGAACGGGGTACCCGTCAGGGCGAGCCGCCGGGTCGCGGGCTCGAACGCCTCGCGGATGGCGTCACCCCACGAGAGGTTGTCGCCGCCGTGGTGCACCTCGTCGAGGATCACCAGGGTCGGCGCGGTCTCGGTGCGGGTGCGGTGCAGCGACGGGCGGCTGGCGACCTGGGCGTAGGTCAGGGCCACACCGTCGTACTCGCTGGAGTGCCGGGCCGAGGAGTTGGAGAACCGCGGGTCGATGTGGATGCCGACCCGGGCGGCGGCCTCCGCCCACTGCACCTTGAGGTGCTCGGTGGGGGCGACGATCGTCACGGCGGAGACCGTGCCGCGCCCGAGCAGCTCGGTGGCCAGGCGCAGGGCGTAGGTCGTCTTGCCGGCGCCGGGCGTCGCCACGGCGAGGAAGTCGCGGGGCGTCGACCGGAGGTAGGTCGTCAGCGCCTCCTGCTGCCAGGCACGCAGCTTGGACGCCGTCCCCCAGGCCGCCCGCTCCGGGAATGCTGGTGACAGGTGGGAGGCGGCGGCAGTACTCATAGGCCCGCCACGATAACCGTTGCCCGACAACGACATGCCGAGGCCCCGGCATGTCTGCCGGGGCCTCGGGGGTGTGCTAGGGCATGTCGCCGGAGGCGAGCTGGCTACTTGCCCTGGCGGTAGGTCACCCAGGCGTTCTGCGCCCGGGTGGTCTGGCCCGGGGTGAAGCTGTCCATGCACGCGTCGTCGGTGTAGTCCATGAAGTTCTTGATCGGGTCCAGGCCCGGCGAGCGCGTGCAGCTGTCCCGGCCGGTGGGGCAGCCGTAGGCCGGCGAGGCCTCCGCAGGGGTGTCGTCGACGGAGTCGCCCTGGCCGGTGCAGCCCCCCTGGAACGTGTGGTAGAGCCCGAACCAGTGGCCGGCCTCGTGGGTGGCGGTGTCGCCGAGGTTGTACGGCGAGGCCGTGCCGCCCGGCAGGCTCTGGTCGAGGACGACGACGCCGTCCATGACGTCGTAGCTGGACTTGGGGAAGGTCGCCCAGCCGAGCAGGCCGCCCGAGAGGTTGGCCGTGTAGATGTTGAGGTCGTCCATGGTGCCCTTGCGCAGGGCCGTCTTCATCGCGCGCTCGGCGGTGCTGCCCTGGGACAGGTTGTACCAGGAGGCGTTGTCGGTCTTGTCGACGCCGGCGTTGACGAACGAGAAGCCGGTGCCGCTGTAGGCGCTGTTGAGCACCGACACCTGCTTGGAGACCAGGCCCGAGACGTCACCCGTCGTGCCGCTGGTGATGACGTGGAAGTAGACGTTGACCGTGGTCGGCGAGAACGCCCCACCCCCGCCGGGCTTGCGTGCCGAGCCGTTGGCGTTCTTGGTGTACCCCTTGGCCGCCATGGCCCTGGCGAACGCGTCCTCGTAGGCGCGGACCTGGGCGGCCGACAGCTCGTTGCCGTCCTTGCGGTTGCCGCCCTGTGCCGAGCGGGCCGCGTTGACCGGGTCTGAGTGCGTCGCGCACTCCGCGGCCACCGTGGACTCCCCGGCCATCGGCTGGGCGAGCGCACTGCCCTGCCCGAGGGCGAGGGCGGCAGCCGCCAGCACCAAGGAGGAGAGCGCGATTCGGGAACGAAGCACCATGTGCGTCCTTTCGCAGGAGGACCACCAGCCCGGTGCGGCGGGCGGATCTGCGTCGCACGCTAGGAGCGCGTTCGTCAGCGGCACTGCCTGGAAAGCACAGGCAGAGGTAAAGAGTCAGCCATGCTTGGGGCAACAGGTGATGCGACCGCAGGCAAACGCGGCCTCCGGGCACCGTCCTCGACTCAGTCCTCGCCGTCCTGCGGGGCGCGCAGGCCCTCGTAGATCTCCTTGCACGTGGGGCACACCGGGAACCGGTCGGGGTTGCGGCCGGGCACCCACACCTTGCCGCACAGGGCAGTCACCGGCTCCCCCGAGAGCGCGCTCTCGAGGATCTTCTCCTTGCGCACGTAGTGGGCGAAGCGCTCGTGGTCGCCCGGCTCCTGCAGCTGCTCCTGCACCTCTTCGCGCTCGAGCACCGCGGTGCTCGTCTGCTGCTGCGGCTGCGCCTGCGGCGCGTGCGGGTCGTCCAGGGGGATCTGGGGCTCGCTCATCCCCCGAGTGTATGCCGGGTGCCTCAGTTCATCTCCGGGTCCACCGGGAAGGTGGCCACGAAGGCGAGGTGGTCGCGCTGGCGGCGCAGCACGCGCACCCAGAGGCTCTGCGGGTCGTCGTCGAACGCGTCACGGCCCTCGGCCTCCACGACGTACCAGGACCCAGCGTCGACCTCGTCCTCGAGCTGCCCGGGCGACCACCCGGCATACCCGGCGAAGATCCGCATCCCCGCGACCTCGGGCATGACGAGCTCGGGCGGCGTGTCGAGGTCGACGAGGCCGACCCCGCCGAAGAGCCGCTTGACCCCCATCGGCTCGACGTCACCGGGCACGGTCACCAGCCCGAGCGCACTGTCGAGGCCCACCGGACCACCCTCGAAGAGGACCTGGGGCGCGGTGACGTGGTCCTGCCACTCCGGCAGGACGGCGTCCACGCGGGCATCGAGCGGCCGGTTGAGCACGACGCCCTGCGCCCCCTCCGCGTCGTGGTGGAGCAGGAGCACGACGCTGCGGCGGAACACCCCTTCCTCGATCTGGGGTGTCGCGAGCAGCAGGCTGCCGGACAGGTCGTCGGTCTCCACCCCTCCATTCTGCCCACAAAGCCACAGCCCCGGTCACCGGGACCGGGGCTGTGGCAGAACGGCTGACGGGGAGGTCAGTCGCGCGGACCGCGACGGGGGCCGCCGTAGGGACGACCACCCTGGCGACCACGGGGACCACCGGAACGCGGGCCGCGCGGGCCACCGCGGTGCTGGCGCTTCTCGCCCTCGAGCAGCCGCTTGAACCGCTCCTCGGACACCGGGATGCCGCTGGGGGCACTGGCCCCGGTGGCCGCGAGCCGCTCGTCGCCGGGGACGGCGCGGGTCGGGACGGCGTCGATGCCGGCCTCGCGGGCCATGCGCTCCATCGTCTTGCGCTGGTGCGGGAGCGCGAGCGTCACGACGGTGCCCTTGTCACCGGCGCGGGCCGTGCGGCCCGAGCGGTGCAGGTAGTCCTTGTGGTCGGCCGGCGGGTCGACCTGCAGGACGACCGAGACGTCGTCGACGTGGATGCCGCGGGCCGCGACGTCCGTGGCGACGAGCACCGGCAGGCTGCCGTCGCGGAACGCCCCGAGCACCCGGTTGCGCGCGCCCTGGCCGAGACCGCCGTGCAGCGCCGCGGCGAAGACGCCCTGCTCGCGCAGCTGCATGGCGACGCGGTCGGCGCCGAGCTTGGTCCGCACGAACACGACGGTGCGGCCCTCGCGGTTGGCGACCTCGGCGGTGATGACCTTCTTGTGGACCGGCTCGATGAGCAGGACGTGGTGCTCCATGGTGGTCACGGACGCCTTGGCGTCGTCGGTCGAGTGGGTCACCGGGTCGCTGAGGTAGCGCTCGACGAGGGTGTCGATGCCGTTGTCCAGCGTGGCCGAGAAGAGCAGCCGCTGGCCGCCCTCGGGCATCCGGTCGAGGATCGCCGTGACCTCGGGCATGAAGCCCATGTCGGCCATGTGGTCGGCCTCGTCGAGCACCGCGACCTCGACGTCCCCGAGCTCGACGGCCTCGCGCTCGAGCAGGTCCTTGAGGCGGCCCGGGGTAGCGATGAGCACCTCGACGCCGCGGTTGAGGGCGTTGATCTGCGTGGTGTACGACAGGCCGCCGGCGACCAGCTTGTGGCGCAGGCCGAGCACGTGCACGAGTGGCTCGAGCGCGTCCGACACCTGCATCGCGAGCTCACGGGTGGGGACCATGACGAGGGCACGCGGACGGCGCGGGACCGCCTTGGGGCGCTCGGCGAGGCGGGCCAGCATCGGCAGGCCGAAGGCAAGGGTCTTGCCGGAGCCCGTCTGGCCACGGCCGAGGACGTCACGACCGGCGAGCGCGTCCGGGATGGTCGCCGCCTGGATCGGGAACGGTGTCGTGATCCCGTCGCGGGCGAGCCGCTCGACGAGGCGCTCGGTCAGGCCGAGGGCGGCGAAGCCGTTGTCGGCCTCGACGGTCACGGGTCCGTCGACGGACTTGCGGGTCGCCTTGACCCAGGTGTCGGCCTCCATGCGCTCGGCCTCGGGGTCCACCTGGTCCTCGAAGCGGTTGGTGCGCTCGAACCGGTCGGTCCGCTCGAAGCGGCGGGCCGGGCGGTCGTCACGGTCGTACTGGCGCGGGCCACGGTTCTCGTCGCGGTCGAAGCGACGGGCCGGGCGGTCGTCACGGTCGTACTGGCGCGGGCCACGGTTCTCGTCGCGGTCGAAGCGGCGAGCCGGGCGGTCGTCACGGTCGAAGCGGCGAGCCGGGCGGTCCTCACGGTCGTACTGGCGCGGGCCACGGTTCTCGTCGCGGTCGAAACGACGGGCCGGGCGGTCGTCGCGGTCGAAGCTGCGAGCCGGGCGGTCGTCGCGGTCGAAGCGGCGAGCCGGGCGGTCGTCACGGTCGTACTGGCGCGGGCCACGGTTCTCGTCGCGGTCGAAACGCTTGGCCGGACGGTCGTCACGGTCGAACCGCTTGGCCGGACGGTCGTCGCGGTCGAACCGCTTCGCCGGACGGTCGTCACGGTCGAACTCGCGACGCACGAGGCGGTCGGCGTCACGCGCCGGGCGGGTGGTCGACTGTCCGCGGTGGGCCTTCTTGGGACCCTTCTTCGCGGCAGCCTTCTGGTCAGCAGTCCAGCGGGCCTTCTTGGGCGCGGCGGATCGCAGGTTCTTGGGCACAGATGTTCAACTCACTTCAGGTACTCGAGGTAGACACGTCTCGAGCCACCTGGCGAGGGAGACCGGGAAAGACGAGCCTCAGGCCACGAAGGGCCCGGTGGACCGGATCGACGGTCGTCATCCGGTGGGCGTCAGTCGGCATCGGGGACATCGGTGCGGCCTCACTGCCGCGGGTGGCGCTGCCAGGCGCCGCCGAACTGAGCCCGACCAGTCTACCAGCGGCGCCGAGCCCTCCCGACCACGACGAGCGTGACGCCGAGCACCACGCCGGACAGGTCCGCCACGGCGTCCCAGACGTCCCCGTCGCGGTGCGGCAGCAGGTAGTGCTGCACGAGCTCGCTGACCGGGGCGTGCAGGGCGAGGAGGCCCACGAGCCACGCGGGCCGCAGCCCCGCGACCAGCCCGACCACGGTCGGCACCCCGAACAGCAGGACGTGGACGACCTTGTCGGTCCACGTCACCGGGCCCTGAACGTCGACGCGCGGCCAGTACAGGCAGCACAGGTGGACCACCACGAGGAGCACGAACACGATCCGCGCGGCCGAGGTCGACCGGGTCGGGGAGGTCCTGGTCGTCGTGTCGCTCACCCGGTGCAGCGTAGACGGGCGGAATCGGCAGCGGGTGACGGGTGTTGGCACCGGACGTGACCTCGCCGACCCCAGGAACCCCCCGCCCACTGTCCCTGCTCGACTTCGTCGACGTGCCGTCGGGCATGACCGCCCAGCAGGCCATCGCCCGCAGCGAGCGGACGGTCCAGGCCGCGGACCGGCTCGGGTACGCGCGCTACTGGATCAGCGAGCACCACAGCTTCGCCGGGCTGGCGAGCAGCTCGCCCGAGATCCTCATCGCCCACCTCGCCTCGCTCACGTCGGGCATCCGAGTCGGAGCAGCCGGGATCATGCTGCCCAACCACTCCCCCCTCAAGGTCGCGGAGTGGTTCAAGACGCTGGAGATGCTGCACCCGGGGCGCATCGACCTCGGGCTGGGCCGCGCCCCCGGAACCGACCAGCTCACCGCCTTCGCGCTGCGGCGCTCCCGCGAGGCCCTCACCGCCGACGACTTCCCGCAGCAGGCGGCCGAGCTCATCGCCTTCCTCTCCGACGGCTGGCCTGACGACCACCCCTTCAAGGCGGTCCGCGCCACCCCGGTCGTCGACACCAGCCCCGAGCTGCTCATGCTCGGCTCGAGCGGCTGGGGCTCCTCGTTCGCGGCCGTCAACGGGATGACCACGGTCTTCGCCCACCACATGAGCCCGGGCCTCGCCGTCGAGGCGCTGCGGGCATACCGCCGCGACTTCCGGCCCGGCCCCCTCGGTGACACGCCGCGCGTGATCATCTCGGTCCTCGCCCTGGCGACGGAGGACCCGGACGTCGCCGCGGACTTCCGCGCCGGCTGGGCCCTGCAGATGCAGCGCATCCGCAGCGGGGCCACGACGCGTCCCAGCACGGACGAGATCCGTGCGTTCCGGCTCAGCCCGGAGTTCGCCGCCGTCGAGCCCAGCCTCGAGGGCCGCGTGTATGCCGGGCCGCCGGCCGAGGTGGCCGCCGGTCTCATCGCGCTGGCCGACGAGGCCGGCGCCGACGAGGTCACCCTCGTCGCGCCGACCCCGGACCTGGACGCGAAGCTGCGCAGCCTGGAGCTGCTCGCGACGGAGTTCGGCCTCACGCCCCGCGGCTGACCCTCGCGCCCGGCTCAGCCGATGAGCTCGACCTCGTCGCCCTCGGCCGACGCGGTCCGCTCGACCGCCTCCGGCGCGGTGCCCAGCACGGCCGCCTTCACCGCGGCGGCGACCACCTTCGACACGTCGGGGTGGAACACGCTGGGGATGATGTAGGCCGCGTTCAGCTCGTCGGGGTGGACGACCTCCGACAGGGCGGTCGCCGCGGCGAGCATGACGTCCTCGTCGATGGTCCGCGACGCCGCGTCGAGGAGCCCCCGGAAGACGCCCGGGAAGACCAGCACGTTGTTGATCTGGTTGGCGAAGTCCGAACGCCCGGTCGCGACCACGGCGGCGTGCTGCGCGGCGGCGATCGGGTCGACCTCCGGCTCGGGGTTCGCCATGGCGAAGACGATCGCCCCGTCGGCCATCGTGGCGATGTCGTCGCCGCTCAGGATGTTGGGGGCGGAGACCCCGATGAAGACGTCCGCACCCGCCACCGCGTCCTTGAGCGTGCCGCTGACCCGGCGCGGGTTGGTGTGCTCGGCCGACCACGCCAGCTGCGGGTGCTCGCCCGACGCGATGTCCTCGCGGTCGGGGTGCAGGACGCCGAACTGGTCCGCCACGACGACGTCACGTGCGCCGGCCTTGAGCAGCAGCTTGAGGATCGCGGTGCCGGCGGCGCCCGCCCCCGACATCACGACCCGGCAGTCCCCCAGCTCCTTGCCGACGACCCGCAGCGCGTTGCGCAGGGCGGCGAGGGTGACGATCGCGGTGCCGTGCTGGTCGTCGTGGAAGACGGGGATGTCGAGCTCCTCGCGCAGCCGGTGCTCGATCTCGAAGCAGCGCGGGGCCGAGATGTCCTCGAGGTTGATGCCCGCGAAGACGGGGCTGATCGCCTTGACGGTGCGGATGATCTCCTCGGTGTCCTGGGTGTCCAGGCAGATCGGGAAGGCGTCGATGTCGGCGAACCGCTTGAACAGCGCCGCCTTGCCCTCCATGACCGGGAGCGCCCCGAGCGGGCCGATGTTGCCCAGCCCCAGCACCGCGGACCCGTCGGTCACCACCGCGACGGTGTTGCGCTTGATCGTCAGCCGCCGGGCGTCCTCGGGGTTCTCCGCGATCGCCATGCAGACCCGGGCCACGCCCGGGGTGTAGATGAGCGACAGGTCGTCACGGTTGCGGATCGGGACCTTCGACTCGACCTTCAGCTTGCCGCCGAGGTGTACGAGGAAGGTGCGGTCGGAGACCTTGCCGATGTCCACGCCGTGCACGCCGCGCATCGCCTCGACGAGCTCGTCGGCGTGGGCGGTGTCGCGGGCCGCGGCGGTCACGTCCACCCGCAGGCGGTCGGCCCCCGACGCCGTCACGTCGAGGCCGGTGACCAGGCCGCCTCCTGCCTCGATGACCCCGGTCAGCTCCGACACCGCGGTGGCGCGGGCCGGGAGGGTGAGGCGGACGGTGATGGAGTTGGACACGGAGGGCACGGCGGTCATGCCGGCATTCTCCTGATTACTCAGCGGTACGCCGAAACGCGACCGCCCCCTGGGCAGGGGCCGCGGCGGTCCGCTCCCCGCGGGTGCGGGCGACACCGATCGCCACGATGACGGCGGCGAGCGCCAGGCTCAGGCCGAGCTCGAGCCGGTGCCCCTCCTGGACCAGCATGAGGACCAGCACGAAGGCGATGAACCCGATCGTCGCGTACGTCAGGCCGGGATAGAGCCACATCCGCACCGCCGGGCTGTGGCCCTCGGCGTCGAGCTGGCGCCGCATCCGCAGCTGCGAGAGCGCGATGACGAGGTACACGAAGAGCGCGATCGCGCCGGAGCTCGCGAGCAGGTAGCCGAAGATCTTCTCCGGGAGCAGGTAGTTGCCGATGACGCCGAGGAACCCGACGACCGAGCTCGCCAGGATGGCCCACGCCGGCACGCCGCGATCGGTCGTGCGCGACCACGCCGCCGGCGCGTCGCCGCGGGTCGACAGGGAGAACGCCATGCGCGAGGCGGTGTAGAGCGCGGAGTTCAGGCACGAGGCGACCGCGGTGAGGATGACGAACTCGAGCACCGTCGTGAGACCGCCGAGACCCATGCGCTCCAGCGTGTACTGGTACGAGCCCGACCCCTCGGCCGCCAGGCCCTTGGCGTTCCACGGGACGAGGGCGACCACGACGAAGATGGAGCCCAGGTAGAACAGGCTGATCCGCCAGATCACCGAGTTGACCGCCTTGCGGATTCCGGCCTCCGGGTTCGGCGACTCGGCGGCCGCGATGGTGACGATCTCGGTGCCCATGAAGGTGAACATCGTGATGAGCATCGCCGCGAAGACGGCGCCGAGCCCCTTGGGCATGAACCCGCCGTCGTGCCACAGGTGGCCGACGCCGGAGCTCTGCGACCCCGGGAGCACCCCCACCATGGCGAGGACCCCGACGGCGATGAACAGCACGATGGCGACGACCTTGATGAGCGCGAACCAGAACTCGAACTCGCCGTAGTTGCCCACGCTGAACAGGTTGGTCACGACCAGCAGGCCTGTGATGACGAGGGCGAAGACCCACTGCGGCACCCCGGGGAACCAGTCCCCCAGGATCAGCGCGCCGGCGGTCGCCTCGACCGGGATGACGATGACCCAGAACCACCAGTACAGCCAGCCGATGGAGAAGCCGGCCCACCGCCCGAGCGAGCGGTCGGCATACGTCGAGAACGATCCGGTGTCGGGCTGGGCGGTCGCCATCTCCCCGAGCATCCGCATGACGAGGACGACCAGCGTCCCCGCGAGGGCGTAGGCGATGAGGACCGCCGGGCCGGCGGTGGCGATGGCGTTGGCCGACCCCACGAACAGGCCGGCACCGATGACCCCGGCGATCGAGATCATGGTGATGTGCCGTGGCTTGAGGCCCGCCTTGAGCTGGCTGGGGGCGGGCTCGTCGCCGGGGACGTCTGGCTGGTGCCTCGTCGTCGCGCTCACCCGGGCAGAGTGGACCCGGGTGACGTATGCCGCAAATCGGCTACGAATGCTGCAGGTCAGGGCCCTCGACGACCATCGGCCCCGGCGCCGCGGGGGTCTCGGGTTCCCCCACGACCTCGGGCTCCGGATCGTGCCCGGCCACGACGGAGGGCGCCGGCACCAACCCGGCACGCATGGCCCGTCGCTGCTGGCGCCACACCCGGCGCAGCAGCCGCCTGCGCAGCAGCTGCTGGCCGGTCACCGCGAGCCAGATGCAGACACTGGCGAGGGGACCCTCGACGACGACCGCCATCCCGACGGCCAGCCAGCGCTCCTCGGCGGTCGGCGCCGTGACGACGTCGAACCAGGCGTCGACCAGCACCATCGTGCCGGTGGCACCGGCAAGCACCGGCAGCCACGGCGTGATCCGCACCGCCGACCAGGCCGTCGCCAGCAGGACCACCACGAGGGCGGCGTCGAACCCGGCCCACGCCAGGTCGTAGTGCGCGGCCGGCTTGGAGCTCGGGAGCTGGATCGCGAGCCAGACCGTCCACGGGATGGTGAGGACGGCGAGGACCCCGAACAGCCAGCCGACCCCGCGGATGGGGCGGCCGTGGATCGGCCCGGCGGGGTCCTGGACCAGCCCCGGCCCGCTCATGGCCTGGCGCTCCCGGCACCCACGGCAGCCCGAGAGGTGGCGGTGAGCAGGTAGCGCTCGTGCTCGATCTCCTTGCCCCAGTAGACGGTGTCGCTCAGCTGGACGACGAGGGGCTCACCCACCAGGTCGCGCACGACCGAGGCGAGCTCGGTGGACGGCACGCCGGCCCGCCAGGGCAGGACCGGCGTGCCGTCCGCGGCCTCCATGCCCCAGCGCCCCTCGATGAGGACCATCCGGCCGCCGGGTCGCAGGAGCCGGGCCCACCGGCGCAGCGCGTCCTGCGGGTCGGGCAGCGTCCACAGGATGTGCCGGGCGAAGACGACGTCGAGGCTGCCCTCCTCCCACGGCGGGTCCCCCGCGTCGCCCTGCTCGATGCGCACCGCGCCCCCGAAGGGCGCGGTCTTGGCCTTGGCGCGGGCCACCATCTCGCCGGAGAGGTCGATGCCGCGGACCTGGTGGCCGAGCTCGGCGAGCAGCACGCTCATCGTCCCGGTGCCGCAGGCGAGGTCGCCGACGTCGGATGCCGTGGTGGGCAGCCAGGTGCGCAGGAGGTCCTTCCAGGCGGCCCGGACGTCGGAGTCGAGCAGGCCGTGGTCGACGAAGGTGTCGTACTCCTGCGCGGCCTCGTCCCAGTACTGCCGGATCTGCTCGGTGTCCATGTCCTCAGCCTAGGCTGGCGGCATGACGGAGCACATGGACGTGACCGGCACGGGACGCGCGTCCGCGGTGCCCGACGTGGTGCGCGTCAGCGCCGGCGTGCGGTGCGAGGCCTCCGACGTCTCCGCCGCGCTCTCGGACGCCGCCGGGCGGGCAGCCGCCCTGGCGCAGGCGGCGAGGGACCACGGCGTCGACGAGCGCGACCTGCGCACCACGAGCAGCGGGGTGCAGCCGCGCTACGACCGCGACGGGACATCCGTCGTGGGGTACTCCGCCCAGCAGGGCCTGGCCGTCACCGTCCGCGACCCGGCACTCGTGGGCGCCCTCGTCGACGCCTTCGCCGGTGCCGCCGGCAGCGCCCTCACGATCGACTCCGTCGGCACCGACCTCGCCGACCCGGCGCCGCTGCTGGCCGCCGCGCGCGAGGCCGCCTTCGCCGACGCCCTGGCCAAGGCGGAGCAGTATGCCCCTCGCGGGCCGTGGCCTGGGGAAGGTTGTGCGCGTGCGCGACGTTGTCGAGGGTGGTGCCCAGCCCCGGTTCGCCCGGATGGCGGCCGGCGCGGGGAGCCCCTCGCTCGAGCTGGGCGAGATTACGGTGACCGCGACCGTCGCGGTCCGATGGGAGCTGAGCTGACATGGCGAGCGTCGAGCTGACCGCCGACACGTTCGAGAAGACCGTCCTCGAGGGCGGCACCGTCTTCGTCGACTTCTGGGCCGACTGGTGCGGCCCGTGCAAGCGGTTCGCGCCGGTCTACGAGGCCGCGTCGGAGCAGCACTCCGACATCGTCTTCGGCAAGGTCGACACCGAGGCCGAGCAGGCCCTGGCCGCCGCGGCGAACATCACCTCGATCCCGACCCTGATGGGCTTCCGCGACGGCATCCTCGTCTTCGCCCAGGCCGGCGCCCTCCCCGCACCCATGCTGGCCGACGTCATCGGCAAGGTGCAGGCGCTCGACATGGACGAGGTCCGCGCGCAGGTCGAGCAGCAGCGGTCCGGTTCCCAGCCCGGCTGAGCCGCGCCCCTGCGGTCAGGCCCGCGCGGGCGCACCCCGCCTGGCCGCCTCGCGGCGCACCGCGAGGAACATCCGGTGCGCCGTCACCACGACGGTGACCCAGGCCAGGCCGAGCACCCAGCCCATGACCACGTCCGACAGCCAGTGGTGGCCGAGGAACACCCGGCTCAGGCCCATCGTCACCGCGAACGCCACCCCCAGCACGACCGCACCCACGCGGACCCAGGTGCGCCGGACCTTGCGCAGCAGCAGGTAGACCACGACGGCCGCGACGACCGTGGCGTTGAGCGTGTGGCCGCTCGGGAACGAGGGCGAGGACTCGTAGGGGGGCACCGCGAACATGCGCGGCGGGCGGGCGCGACCGACGAGGTCCTTGCCGGCGACGGTGAGCGCCAGCGACCCCGCCGTGGCGAGCACGAGCAGCACCACCGGCGTCCACGACCGCCACGCCCAGACCATCACCGCCACGACGGCCAGGGTCAGGAGCGGCATGCCGACCGGCCCCCCGACGTCGGTGTATGCCGTGACGGCCCGGTCCAGCCCGGGCGAGCGCCAGGCGACGGCCTGGTCGAGCGCCGGCTGGTCCAGCGCGGCCACCCCGTCGGCCTGCACGACCGACTCGTACACGTCCTCGGCCACGATGGTGAGCACGGCGGTCAGCGCGAGGCCCACCACCGCTGTCACGAGCAGCACCCAGTTGGCGACGGTCCACCAGCCCAGGCGCTCGGCATACCGGCCCGCGGTGTGCAGCGCCCGCTCGCGCACCTCGGTCTCGGCCATGCCCCACCCTAAGCCGGGGGACGCGCGAGGGCCCGGTCACGGACGTGACCGGGCCCTCGCGGCTCAACGGCGATGTGCGAGCACCACGGTGGTGGAGGTGGCGGGAATCGAACCCGCGTCCACTGACGACTTACCAGGGCTTCTCCGGGTGCAGTGCGCTACGGATTTTCTCGGCCCCAGCGCTCGCACGCACACGTCCGCTGACAGGCCCAGCCGAGTGAGAGTCCCGCGCAGCCCCTCGGCATGACTGCGCAGCGAGTTCCCTAGCTGACGCCAGGCACTGAGACGGGAACTAGCTCAGGCTGACGGACTTCGAGGCTCGCTCAGGCGGCGAGGGCGAAGTCGGTGCGCTTGGAATTGGCACCTATTGGTTTGCAAGGAGCGTTGACGAGATGACCTTGCATCCTCGACCCGCTTCCCCTGGACAACCGACCAATGTCGAAACCGATCACCCCCGTGCTCCTGCGAGTGCAGGGGTGCTCACACACCCGCTGTTGAGTTGTGGGACAAGCCTACCGTCCAACGCGCGGGCCCCCGACAACATTTCCCCCCGCCGGCCAATCCGGTGCGGCGGCAGCACCGAACCGACGTCGAGGGATGAACCGGGGTTGTGGCGGCGGCGGCCACGGCAGGGCCCCGGAAGGAGCCGCTGTCCGCACACTGGAGACTCCCATGCACGTACGACGCGTCGTGGCCGCCCTGGCCACCGCCACCCTTGCCGGCGCCCTGACCCTCGTCGGGGCCGGCAGCGCCTCGGCCCACGAGGGCACCGCGCCCCCACCGACCGGCACCCGCAGCCTCGCGGCGGTGCTCGCGCAGGACGGGTCCGGCTTCGACCGCAACTGGAACGACTTCGACATCGTCGACAACGCGGTGCGGGCGGTCCTGGCCGCCAAGCCCTCCTCCCCCGTGGCCGTGCTCGCCGACGGCTCCGTGCCGCTGACGGCGTTCCTGCCCACCGACGCCGCCTTCCGCCGGCTCGCCACCGACCTCACCCACAAGCAGTACACGAGCGAGAGCGCGGTCTTCGCGGCCGTCGCCTCGCTCGGCATCGACACCGTCGAGGCCGTGCTGCTTTACCACGTGGTGCCGGGCGCCACGATCGACTACCGCGCCGCCCGCGCCGCCGACGGCGCCCAGCTCACCACCGCCTCCGGCGGCACGATCACGGTGGACGTCCGCCGGCACCGCTGGGTGACCCTCGTGGACGCCGACCCGAACGACGCCGACGCAGCGGTCGTGCGGCCGAACATCAACAAGGGCAACGTGCAGATCGCCCACGGCATCTCCCAGGTCCTGCGACCCGTGGACCTGTGAGCGCGCGCCTACGACTCGCGCACCTACGACTCGCGCACCTGTGACCGTGGACCCGTGACCCACCCGGTCACGTCCTGACTCCACCAGTGGAGCCCGTGGCCGCCGCCCGCACCGGGGTGGCGGCCACGTCGGTGCCCGGCCTGCCTCCGGCCGGTGGCGCCGGGACCGCGCCGAGGCCTCTGGTGCGGCCCGGTCAGCCGCGAGCCGCCTCCGCAGCCGTGCGCTCGTACTCCTCGCGCGCCCGCATGATCCGGCCGACGTGCGTCTCGGCCCAGTCGGTGAGCACGGCGAGCGGGCCGCTGAGGGACCGCCCCAGCTCGGTGACCTCGTAGTCCACCCGCGGGGGCACCTGGGCGTGGACGGTGCGGGTCAGCAGCCCGTCGCGCTCCAGGGTGCGCAGCGTCTGGGTCAGCACCTTGGGCGCCACGCCGCCGACCCGGTCGCGCAGCTGGGTGAAGCGCAGGGGCCCGTCGGACAGGGCGTCTATGACGAGCACCGTCCACTTGTCCCCGACCCGGTCGAGGACCAGGCGCGTCGGACAGTCGGGGTCGAAGGCATCGCCACGGTCGATGGTAACCACGAGGTACTTATAGCACGTTGAAGTGCTTAATTACCAATGGTTACTGTCTTCGGGTACGCACGACCACGACCCCCAGGAGCTGACCCCCATGAAGATCGCAGTGTTCGGCGCCACCGGCATGATCGGCTCGCGCATCGTGCGCGAGGCGCTCTCCCGCGGGCACCACGTCACCGGGTGGAGCCGCAGCGGTGGCGACCTGCCGGAGGGTGCACAGGCCGCCACGGGCGACCTCGCCGACCCCACCACGGTCGAGGCCGCGGCGGCGGGCCACGACGTGCTCGTGTCGGCGACCGGGCCGGACCGCAGCGGCGGCCCCCACGAGCCCTGGCTCGAGGCGGTGCACACCCTCATCGACCACGCGGGCGCGGCCCGGGTCCTCTTCGTCGGCGGCGCCGGGTCGCTCGTCGGCCCCGACGGCACCCGCCTGATGGACGGACCCGACTTCCCGGCCGAGTACCTCGCCGAGGCCCGCAGCGGCGCTGCGGCGCTCGACGCCTTCCTCGCCGCGCCCGAGTCGCTCGACTGGACCTTCCTCTCCCCCGCCCCGGTCATCGCACCGGGCGAGCGGACCGACACCTACCGCACCGCCCTCGACTCCCCCGCCGGGACGTCCGTGTCGGCGGAGAACTACGCCGCGGCCCTCCTCGACGAGGTGGAGCAGCCGCGCCACCGCAGGCAGCGCTTCACCGTCGCCGACTGACCGAGGACGAGGGCGGCGGCCAGTCGCGAGCCGCGTCGTGGGCACCGTCGCCTTGATCCCTCGCTCAGGGATCTCCCAGCAGCCACGGCTACCCTCCCGCTCGACCAGACGGGACTGCGGTAGAAAGGCTCATCTCAGTGGCGATGCTGTGGGCCCTCGTTGTCGTCGCCTGCGTCTGGTGGGTTCCCGGGTGGCTCTTCGGTGAGGCCCTGGGGGTGCGACGGCACCTCCTGCCCGCGGCGGCGCCCGTGATCGGGCTGGGGCTGCTCAGCGTCCTGGGCTCGTTCGGTGGCCTCGCCCACCTGCCCTGGACGCTCGCCAGCGTGGCCGTCGCCGTGCTCGTGGCGTCCGTGGTGGCGTTCCTGCTGCGCACCGGGCTGGCACGACGCCGTCGCACCGGGTCGACGCCGGCGCCGGCGGCGACGGGGGGGGACGGCCGGGCGGACGACCCGGGGGGCCGTGGCCGCCCCGGGGGGACCACGCGGGCCGGTCGGGGGGGGGGGGGGGCCGGTGGGGGGGTGGGGGGGGCGCCCGGGGGGCGCCGCCCGCCGCCCCCGGGGGCGCCGGCCGCGGCCGGCGTCGACGGGGGGAGACGGCCGGTCGGACGACCCGGGGCGCCGTGGCCTGCCCTGGTGGACCACGCTGGCCGGCCTCGTGCCGGCCGCGCTGGTCGCGGGCCACACCTGGCTCAAGGGCACCTCGGGCCTGCGGACGGTCAACCAGGACTGGGACATCCCCTGGCACGCCAACATGGTGCGCCTCATCGCCGACTCACGCGCGTGGGATCCCCACGTCGCCGGCCACTTCGCCTACTACGACACGGCCCTGGCGAACGCGCCGGTCCGCAGCTACCCCATCGCCCTGCACGCGGAGCTGGCACTCGTGTGGCCCGCGTCCGGACTGGACATCCCCACCTTCATCAACGCCTTCGTCCTGGTCCTCGTGACGCTCCAGCTCCCGCTGAGCACGATGGCACTGGCGTCCGTGGTCACGCGCCGCCCGGTGGCCGTTGCCGCGGCCGGCGCCATCTCCCCGTGGCTTGCCGTCTACCCGTGGGACCTGCTGTGGCGAGGACCACTGATCCCCTTCTTCGCAGGGATGCTCGCCGTCGGCCCCTTCGTCGCGCTCGCCGTCGTCGCCGCCCGTCACCGGCAGTGGGGTGTCCTGCCCGCCGTGGCCGTGGCAGCCGTCGCCCTCGTGGCGGTCCACCCCTCGTTGGCGTTCGTCGCGGCACCCCTCCTCGTCTGCTGGTGGGCGGGCCGGCTGCTGGCGCGCCGGGACGACGCCCTGCGGTCCGGGCTGTACCTGCTCGCGGCCGCGGTCCTGGCCGCGGCGCTGGGCCTTCCCGTCGTCCGCGAGATGGTCCAGGAGGCGGGCCGGGTGGCCACCGTGTCCTGGGCGCCCGACAGCAGCGCGCTCGGGGCGGTCCGGAACCTGCTGTTCCTCACGCACGGGTCCCGGCTGGTCTACGTCGCCCCCCTCCTCGCGGTCGCGGCCCTGGTCCGCTTCGTCACGCGCCCCCGCACGGCCTGGTACCTCCTTCCCCTCGCGCTGTACGCCGGGTTGGCCTGGTACACCATGTCGAGCACGAGCGGACCACCGTGGTTCACCGCGCCGTTCTACGACGACCAGTGGCGCCTCCTCGCGGTCTTCACCATGCTGGCGGTCCCGATCCTCGGGATCGGCGTCGACGTCGTCGCGGCCGGGGCGTCGACGGCCGTGACGCTGCTGGTGCTGCGTCGCGGGCGGCGTCCGGCGCCCCTCGGGGACGGGGCGTCGGAGTGGTATGCCGGGGGCGATCGGGCCACTGCCGCGACGGGGCTCGTCGTCCTCGTCGCCCTGGCAGCGGTCAGCCTCCCGGACGTGGCGGAGAACTCGGCGCGGCTGACGTGGGCGAACAAGACGTCCGGCGCGACGCTGAGCAGCCACTCCGCCAGGCTCATGTCGCAGCTCGGGCGGTGGGTCCCCGCCTCCGAGCAGGTCCTCGCGGACCCGTGCCAGGGCTCGGTCTGGATGTACGCCCTCGGGGACCGGATGCCGGTCATCCGTCACTTCGAGGTCCTGCCGACGCAACGCCAGGAGCTCGTGCTCGACCACTTCCGCGACATGGCCACGGACCCCGCCGTGAGGTCCGCAGCCGCGGAGCTCGACATCGGCTGGGTCTTCGTCTCGGGGGGGAAGATCCGCCCCTGGGACCATGCCCGCCCCGGCCTGACGGACCCCTCGAGCCTCCCGTTCCTGCAGCTCGTCGCCCGTGACGGGGACGCCTCCCTCTACCGGCTCGACTGGAACCGGCTTCCCGGCGGCGGGTCCGCCCTGGCCGCCGCAGCCGGGCGTCGAGTGGCCGAACCGGGGGTCCCCGGCCCCTGGTCGTCACGCGAGCCGTCGGCCGTGGCCCCGAAGGGCCACACATGCTGACCGCCCAGCGGCTGGCCGCAGCGGTCCGCGGGGCTCCGGGGCGCTACCTGCTCATCGGCCTGAGCAGCTTCGCCCTGGACCTCGGGCTGCTCAGCCTCTGCTACCGCGTGCTGCACCTGCCGCTCTGGCTCGCGACGGCGGCGGGCTTCTGGGGCAGCTTCGCCTCCAACTACCTGCTGCAGCGCCGCTTCGCGTTCGGCTCGCACCAGGCAGGACTGGGCAGCCTCGTCCGCTACTCCACCCTGTTGGGGTTCAACACGTTGGCCACCATGGGAATCGTCCAGCTGGCCGAGACGACCGGCCCCGGCTACGTCCTGGGCAAGGTGGCCGCCACCGGGGCGACCACGGTCTGGAACTACTTCGCCTACAAGAAGTGGGTGTTCACCCAGCCCCACCCGGGCCACCAGACCGTCCAGCCCGCCACCGTCGACTTCTCCGACCACAACCACACGCAGGAGGCATGAGATGTACAGGGGCGCGCGGGTAGCGGCGGTGGTGCCGGCATACAAGGAGGAACGGCACATCGCGCAGGTCATCACGACGATGCCGGAGCTCGTCGACTTCATCGTGGTCGTCGACGACTGCAGCCCGGACGGGACCTCGGCCGCCGCGGCCGCCGTCGGCGACCCCCGGCTGCACCTCATCCGGCACGAGGTGAACCGCGGCGTCGGTGGCGCGATCATCACCGCCCACCGGGCCGCCCTGGAGCTCGGCGCGGACATCGACGTCGTGATGGCCGGGGACGCGCAGATGGACCCGGCACACCTCCCCCGGCTGCTCGACCCGGTCATCGACGGGTACGGCTTCGCCAAGGCGAACCGGTTCTTCTCGGGGGAGTCCTTCGCCGGGATGCCGCCGTACCGCGTGTTCGGCAACATCTGCCTGTCGTTCATGACCAAGTTCGCCTCCGGCTACTGGCACGTCTTCGACCCGCAGAACGGGTACACGGCGATCCGCGCGGACGTGCTCCGACGGCTGCCCCTGGACAAGGTCGCCGCCCGCTACAGCTTCGAGAACGACCTGCTCATCCACCTCAACATCCTCGACGTCCCCATCGTCGACGTCCCCATCCCCGCCCTCTACGGCACCGAGGTCTCCAGCATCCGGCTCACCCGGGTCCTGCCCGAGCTGCTCGCGCTGCTCTTCGGCGGGTTCTGGCGTCGGGTGTGGTGGAAGTACATGGTCTGGTCCTTCTCGCCGGTGGCGTTGCTCCTCGTCGCAGGCCTGCTGCTCCTCCTGCTCGGCGCCGCGGTCGGGGTCTGGCTCCTGGCCAACAGCGTGGGCGACGCGTCCCCGACGGCCGGGTCGGTGATGCTTGCGGTCGTCCCGTTCGTGCTGGGCGTCCAGTCCCTCCTCGTCGCCCTCCAGCTCGACATCCAGGCCAGCCCGAGCCGTCCCGACCTCCCCCGCATGGGAGACCCCACGAACCGATGACTGTCCGCATTCCGGTCGACCTGTCTCATGCATCGGGACCTCACTAGGATCGAGCGCGCACCGCCCGTCCCCCCCGCGGACTCCCCCGTCCGCACCGAGGAGGTCCCGTGTTCAGCAAGGTCCTGGTCGCCAACCGTGGCGAGATCGCCGTCCGAGCCTTCCGAGCCGCCACCGAGCTGGGCGCGAAGACCGTGGCGGTCTTCCCGTACGAGGACCGCAAGTCCGAGCACGTGCTCAAGGCCGACGAGGCCTACCGCATCGGCGAGCAGGGGCACCCGGTCCGGGCCTACCTCGACCCTGCCGAGATCGTCCGGGTCGCCCTCGAGGCGGGTGCTGACGCGGTCTACCCGGGCTACGGCTTCCTGTCCGAGAACCCCGACCTGGCGCAGGCGTGCGCCGACGCCGGCATCACGTTCATCGGGCCGCCCGCCCCGGTGCTGCACCTCACCGGCAACAAGGCGCGCGCCATCGCGGCCGCGAAGAAGGCCGGCCTGCCGACCCTGCGCAGCGCCCCGCCGAGCACCGACGTCGAGGAGCTCGTCCGCGGCGCCGAGGAGATCGGCTTCCCCGTCTTCGCCAAGGCCGTTGCCGGCGGCGGCGGCCGGGGCATGCGCCGCGTCGAGCGCCGCGAGGACCTGCGCGAGGCGCTCGAGGCGTGCATGCGCGAGGCCGAGTCGGCCTTCGGCGACCCCACCGTCTTCCTCGAGGAGGCGGTCGTGAGCCCCCGGCACATCGAGGTCCAGGTGCTCAGCGACGGCACCGGCACCGAGGGCGGCGTCATCCACCTCTTCGAGCGGGACTGCTCGGTGCAGCGGCGCCACCAGAAGGTCGTCGAGATCGCGCCCGCACCCAACCTGGACCCCGAGCTGCGGGCACGGATGTGCGCCCACGCGGTCGCGTTCGCCCGCGAGATCGGCTACGTCAACGCCGGCACCGTCGAGTTCCTCCTCGCCCCCGACGGCCGCTACGTCTTCATCGAGATGAACCCGCGGATCCAGGTCGAGCACACGGTGACCGAGGAGATCACCGACGTCGACCTCGTGAGCAGCCAGATGCGGATCGCCAGCGGCGAGACCCTGATCGACCTCGGGTTGTCGCAGGACGCCCTGCAGATCCGCGGCGCCGCCCTGCAGTGCCGCATCACCACCGAGGACCCCGCCAACGGCTTCCGTCCCGACACCGGACACGTCACGACGTACCGGTCCGCCGGCGGCGCCGGCGTGCGCCTCGACGGCGGCACGGTCTTCGTCGGCGCCGAGATCGGCGCGCACTTCGACTCGATGCTGGTCAAGCTCACCTGCCGCGGGCGGGACTTCCCGACGGCGGTACGCCGCGCCCGCCGTGCGCTCGCGGAGTTCCGGATCCGCGGTGTGTCGACGAACATCCCGTTCCTCCAGGCGCTGCTCGAGGAGCCGGACTTCCAGGCCGGCCGGCTCTCCACGGCATTCATCGACGAGCGGCCCTACCTGCGCACCGCGCGGGTACCCGCCGACCGTGGCACCAAGCTGCTCACCTACCTCGCAGACGTGACCGTCAACCAGCCGCACGGCCCCGGCCGCACCCGGGTCTCGCCGCGGTCCAAGCTGCCCGAGATCGACCGCTCCACTCCCCCGCCGCCCGGCGCCCGCGACCGGCTGCTGCGGGTCGGGCCCGAGCAGTGGGCCCGCGACCTGCGCGCGCAGGTGCCGGTCGGCGTGACCGACACCACGTTCCGCGACGCCCACCAGTCGCTGCTGGCGACCCGGTTGCGCACCCGCGACCTCATGCACGTCGCCCCGCACGTCGCCCGGCTCACCCCCCAGCTGCTGTCGGTGGAGGCCTGGGGCGGCGCCACGTACGACGTCGCGCTGCGGTTCCTCTCCGAGGACCCGTGGGACCGGCTCGCGGCGCTGCGCGAGGCGATGCCGAACCTGCCGTTGCAGAT
This sequence comes from Pedococcus sp. NPDC057267, assembly GCF_042668795.1. Lineage (NCBI taxonomy): Bacteria > Bacillati > Actinomycetota > Actinomycetes > Micrococcales > Intrasporangiaceae > Pedococcus > Pedococcus sp. NPDC057267. The sequence goes on from NZ_JBHUYG010000020.1 coordinate 35,456, forward strand.
GTTGCTGCGCGGCCGCAACACCGTCGGCTACACGCCGTACCCGACCGAGGTCACCGACGCGTTCGTCGCCGAGGCGGCCACGACCGGCATCGACATCTTCCGGATCTTCGACGCCCTCAACGACGTCGACCAGATGCGCCCGGCGATCGACGCGGTCCGCGCGACCGGCACCGCCGTCGCCGAGGTCGTGCTCTGCTACACCGGCGACCTCACCGACCCGGGTGAGAAGCTCTACACCCTCGACTACTACCTGCGGCTCGCCGAGAAGATCGCCGAGGCCGGGGCGCACGTCATCGCGATCAAGGACATGGCCGGGCTGCTGCGTGCGCCCGCAGCCCGGACCCTCGTCACGGCCCTGCGCGAGCGGTTCGACCAGCCGGTCCACCTGCACACGCACGACACGGCCGGTGGCCAGCTCGGCACGCTCCTCGCCGCGATCGACGCCGGCGTGGACGCGGTCGACGTCGCCAACGCCGCGATGTCCGGGACGACGAGCCAGCCCTCGATGTCCTCCCTCGTGGCCGCCACCGACGGCACACCACGCGCGACCGGCCTGGACCTGCACGCGGTCAACGACCTCGAGCCGTACTGGGCTGCGGTGCGCCAGCTCTACTTCCCGTTCGAGTCCGGCCTGCCGTCGCCCACGGGACGCGTCTACACGCACGAGATCCCCGGCGGCCAGCTTTCGAACCTGCGCCAGCAGGCCATCGCCCTCGGCCTCGGTGAGCACTTCGAGGAGGTCGAGGACATGTACGCCGCGGCGAACCGCATCCTCGGCAACATCGTCAAGGTCACCCCCAGCAGCAAGGTCGTCGGCGACCTCGCGCTCGCCCTCGTGGGCGCCAAGGCGGACCCCGACGACTTCGAGGCCAACCCCACGGCCTACGACATCCCCGACTCGGTCATCGGCTTCCTGTCCGGGGAGCTGGGCGACCCGCCCGGCGGCTGGCCCGAGCCGTTCCGCACCAAGGCGCTGCAGGGGCGCGCGCCGAAACCGCGCGTCACCGAGCTGTCCGACGCCGACCGCGAGGCACTCAAGGCCGAGCCCCGGGCCACGCTCAACCGCCTGCTGTTCCCCGGGCCGACGGCCGACTTCCAGCGCTCGCGCGAGGCGTACTCCGACCTCGCGGTCCTGGGCACCCGCGAGTTCCTCCACGGCATCGAGGTCGGCCACGAGCACGAGATCGACCTCGAGCCCGGCAAGCGGCTGATCATCGGCCTGCAGTCCGTCTCCGACCCCGACGACCGTGGCATCCGCACGGTCATGTTCACGATGGGCGGCCAGCTGCGGCCGATCCAGGTCCGCGACAGGAGCGTGAGCGTCGACGTCCGCACGGCCGAGAAGGCCGACCCGGCGAACCGCTCGCACGTGGCCGCGCCGTTCGCCGGGGTCGTCAGCCTCGGGGTCGAGGAGGGCTCCACGGTCGAGGCCGGCCAGGTGGTCGCGACGATCGAGGCGATGAAGATGGAGGCGAACATCACCGCCCCCGTCGCCGGCACCGTGAGCCGGCTCGCCATCGCCGGCCAGCAGCAGGTCGAGGGCGGTGACCTCCTCCTCGTCCTGGGGTCGTGACCGGCTGACCGGCCCCTGAGCCCCCGTCCCGCCCCTGACCTGCGGCGTCGCGAGCCCTGCAGGTTCGCCCGAGCCGCGTTACGGTCGAAGCAGCGCGGTCAAGAAGCGGCCGGGCGTCCGACCGGAACGACACGACACCACCAGGAGTGCGACATGGGCATGGACGACAAGCTGGGCAACGCTGCGGAGCAGGCCGAGGGCAAGGTCAAGGAGGCGGCCGGCAAGGCCACCGACAACGAGCGCCTCGAGGCCGAGGGCCAGACGGACCAGGCCAAGGCCGACATCAAGCAGGCCGGCGAGAAGGTCAAGGACGCGTTCAAGAACTGACCTGACGCCGTGTGCCGCCCGCTCGCCCACGCGAGCGGGCGGTGTCGTGTCCGGGGGCGCCTACCAGGAGCCGCCGCCCCCACCGCCGCCACCACCACCGGAGAAGCCGCCCCCGCTGGAGAAGCCGGAGCCACCCGAGCTGCCGGGCGTGCTGGTGAACGTGCTGCCGGCGGTGCTCGCGAACGAGTCCATCCCGTCGGCGATGCCGCCGAACGAGCCGTAGTCGCCGCCGAGGTACCAGGTCGGCATCAGCAGCGGGTGCCCGGCCGCCGCTGCCGCCTCGGCCACCTGCTGGAACGTCGAGGCCCACTGCGAGGCGACGCCGAAGACGATCGCGTACGGAAGGTACCGGCTGAAGACGTCCTGGGCCTCCTCCCACCTGATCTGGCTGGCCTCGGCGGTCACGAGGTACTGCTTGAAGCCCTTGGCCTGCGCCAGCACGGCGCTGCCGTCGGCGGTCCGGGCGGCCATCCTGCGGCCGAGGACCATCGTGATGACACCGGCGAGCAGGGTTCCGACCGACAGCGTGTACGACGGGGAGAAGGGCATGCCCGCGCCGGAGGCGATCCGCGACAGCGGCTCGTGCAGCCAGAACAGGCTGACGAACCCGGCCGCCGCGATGAGGAAGCCGAGCGACTGCCAGGTGCCCCGTTGCCGCTGCGGTGATCGCCGGAACCAGCCGCGCTCCACCACCTCGTCGTACATCTGGGCCTGGACCTTCGTCAGGGTCGGCTTGAACCGGTTCTTGAGGTCCGAGAGGTCGACGACCTGGGACCCGTCGCGGAAGACGCCGGCCAGCAGCTCGGCCTCGTAGATCCGCAGCGGTGTCCGGGCCTGCTCGGGGGTCGGCTCGGTGCGGGTGAGCCGCCAGTCCTTGCGGTGACCGAGGCCACCGCCGCCGATCTGCTCGATCCGCAGCCGGCCGCGTACCGCGAGGTCGACGAGGGTGGCGGCGACGTCGACGGTGTTGGCCGTCTCGTCGATGAGCGTCCCGACGAGCCCGGGCTGGACGCCCTCGGGCGGGGTGAACTGCACGGCGACGGTCGGGCTCGGGCCGCGCACGACGACGGCCTGCTGCCCGACGCCGGGGGTCAGGCCGGGGGTGATCCCGGCATACTGCTCGTCGCGGCCCCGGGTCCAGACCAGCACGCCCATGAGACCGGCCGCGAGCAGCGGCAGGGTGAGGCCGGTCCCCAGGGCCAGGGCACCCAGCGCCCTCGAGCCCTCCGCGGTCGTCACCTGGCCGTCCGGCGAGACACTGCCCTGACGCAGCGACGGCGTCAGGTCGCCGAACCCGTCGAGCGGCAGGGAGGCGAGGATCGTCATGCCCTCGCGCGGCTGCACGGCCGGCGCCGAGAACGTGGCGGTCGCCCCGGGGCTGCCCTGGCAGCGCTGGGTCGAGCCGAGCTCGCCGATGAAGCACTCGACCCGGTCGACGGGCCGCGGGCCGGTCACCGAGGCGCTGACGTCCTCGTAGAGCTGGCTGTTCGAGGAGTCGATGAGGTTGTAGTAGAACTCCGCGTGGTCGCTGAAGCCGTTCATGACCGAGCCGAGGTGGTACTTCACGACGTACGTCTGGGTGCCCCGGACCGTCTCGTCCGAGCGCCCCACACGGATCGTCGCGTAGCTGCCGTTCTCGTCGATGACCCGCGTGTCCGCCGGGGCACCCGAGGGTGAGCTGGCCGAGACGTCACTGAGCGGGTACTGGCGGTAGGTGGTCGGGCTGTTCTGGTAGCCGACGCGGATCTTGACGAGGCGCTCGATCCCGTGGCGGTCCTCCCCGCTGGGGAACTGCCACGTGATCGTCTCGACGACGTCCGCGGAGCCGTCGGCCCGCAGGGTGAAGTCGACGTGGTAGCGGGTCGCCTTCTCGTCCCCCACCGCACTCGCCGCCGCCGGCGTGAAGACGATCGCGGCGAGGGTCAGCAGCACGGCCAGCGCGGCCCCGGTCCCCCTCACGCGAAGCCCCCCGGCCCGGTGCAGCGCCGTCCCCCCGGCCACGGTCACCGTCCCCTGGAGTGCAGGGCGCGCTCGGCGTCGCGCCGGTCCTGGCGCTCCCGCAGCGCCTGGCGCTTGTCGTACTGGCGCTTGCCCTTGGCGACCGCGAGCTCGACCTTGGCGCGGCCGTCCTTGAAGTACAGGCTCAGCGGGACGATGGTGTGGCCGGTCTCGCTGGACTTGCGCTGCAGCTTGGTCAGCTCGTCGCGGTGCAGCAGCAGCTTGCGGCGACGCCGCGGCGTGTGGTTGGTCCACGTGCCCTCGACGTACTCGGGGATGTGCACGCCCTCGAGCCACAGCTCGTCACCGCGCCACGCGGCATACCCGTCCACCAGCGAGGCCCGGCCCATGCGCAGCGACTTGACCTCGGTGCCCATGAGGACCAGGCCCGCCTCGTAGGTGTCCTCGATGAGGTAGTCGTGGCGGGCCTTGCGGTTGCTCGCGACCACCTTGCGCGCCTGTTCCTTGGCCACTGCTCTTCCTGTCCGTGTCAGTCCGGTGCCGCGTCGCGGCACCGGCGGTGCAACGCTACCGGTCCGACGAGCGGGGCCGCCCGGAGGTTTCCCCGAGCGGCCCGTCACCGGTGGTCCCGCGTCACAGCCAGCGACGCGGGTCCTTCGGTATGCCGTCCTCGTAGGTCTCGAAGTGCAGGTGGCAGCCGGTGGACTCGCCCGTGGTGCCGACGTAGCCGATGACCTGCCCCCGGCTCACGGGGCCGCTGCTGACGAGGATCCGCTCGAGGTGGTTGTAGGACGTCACGAGGTCGACGCCCCGCAGGATGCCGTGGTCGACCTCGATCCGGTTGCCGTAGCCGCCCGCCCAGCCTGCCGAGATGACGGTCCCGGGGGCGGCGGCCCGCACCGGCGTGCCGCAGTCGGCGGCGTAGTCGCGACCTGCGTGCAGGCGCCAGTAGTGCAGGATCGGGTGGAAGCGCATCCCGAACTCGCTGGAGATCCAGCCGTCGGAGGGTGCGGAGAGGAAGCCGGTGCCGCTCGGGGAGGCGGGGACGGCCCGGTGCGCCCGGCGCAGCGCCGCGGCCCGGGCTGCGGCCGCCGCCTTCTCCGCCTTGGCTCGGGCGACCAGGATCGCCTGCAGACGCGCCTGCTCCTTCTGCGCGGCGTCGAGGCTCTTGCGCTCGTTGGCCTTCTGCGCCTCGAGGGTCTTGGACTGGGCAGCCTGCTGCACGGCGAGTGCGTCGAGCTTGGCCTTGGCGTCGGCGGCCTTCGCGCGAGCGGCCTGGGCCTTGGCGAGGGCTGCCTCGGCGGCCTTCTTCGCCGCGGCGACGTCCTCGCGCAGCGCCCGGATGTGCGCCTCCTGGGCCGTGGCCGCCGCGCGGGCCGTGGCGAGCCGCTGCAGCGACTGCTGCTGCACGTCCATCACCGTGTCGTTCATGGCGATGCGGTTGGCGAAGTCGTCCGGGGTGGTGGCGCTGAGCGCGACCGAGAGCTGCCCCATCCCCTGGTCCTGGTAGAGCTGGGAGGCGAACCGGGCGACCCGGGTGCGGCTGGCCGAGAGCTGCGCGCGGGTCGAGCCGAGCTCGTCGACCGCTCGCGCCTCGTTGGCCTGCGCCACCTCGAGCTTGACCGCCATGTCGTCGTTGTACGCGTCGGCCGCCGAGACGTCGGCGGTCGCCTTGTCGAGCGCGGCCTGGGCGACGGGCAGGGCTGCCTGGGTGCGGCGGAGGGCGAAGTACGTGTTCTGCAGCGCGACCGAGGTGTCGTCGAGCTGCTGCTTGAGCGACTCGATCTCCTTGTCGACCTGCTTCTTGGCCTGGTTGGGGTCGGTCGACCCCGGTGCGGCGACGGCCGTGTCCGTGGCCCCGGCCAGGGGCACGGCGGCCGACGGGGCGGCGATGCCGAGGGAACAGGCGAGGGCGAGACCGAAGGCGGACAGCCGGAGCCGCCGCGAGGCACGCTGAGACGGGGGGAACGCGCTCATAGGCCTCATTGGTAACACAATCCCCAGCCGTTTCGGGGGAAGCGCGACGGAGGATCGCGACGCGGTCGGGTCAGACGCGCAGGTACCGGCGCAGTGTCACCCAGCTGGTCAGCACCGCGACGACCAGCATGAGGGCGGCCAGCCACGGCGCGACGTACCAGATGTCGCTCGTGCCCACGAGCGGCGCGTCCTGGAGCACGGCCGACACCTTGGGCAGCAGGTAGTGGGTCGTCGCCCACAGGCCCGCGATGGCCAGGCCGGTGCCGCCGAGCGCGGCCAGCACGGTCTCCATGACGAAGGGCAGCCGGATGGTGAAGTTCGAGGCACCGACGAGCTTCATGATCCCGGTCTCCCGGCGTCTGCTGAAGGCCGCCTGCCGAATGGTCGTCGCCATGAGGAGCACCGAGCACAGGACCATGAGCAGCGCGAGGAAGAGCGAGCCGACGGTCACGACGTTCATGACCGCGAAGAGCTTCTCGAGCGTCTTCTGCTGGTCCTGGACGCGCCCCACCCCCGGCGCCCCCTCGAACGCGCTCACGACCACGTCGAACTTCTTGGGGTCGGACAGCTGCACGCGGAAGTTCTGCGGGATGTCACCGACCTGGAGGTACTCCGACAGCGGCGAGTTGCGGTACTGCTCCTTGAACCGGTCGAACGCCTGCTGCTCGGACTCGTAGTACACGTTCTTGACCAGCGGCTTCATCTGCTCGAGCTGGGCCCGCAGGGCGTCCCGCTGCTCGGGCGTCACGGCCTTGCCCTGGCAGTTGGCGTCGACCGAGTCCTTGCCGCACATGAAGATCGAGACCTGGATGCGGTCGTACCAGTAGCCCTTGAGCGTGGTCACCTGGCTCTGGGCGAGGAACCCGATGCCCATGAGGTAGACCGAGACCATCGTCACCAGCATGACCGAGACGGCGATCGAGGCGTTGCGGCGCAGGCCGATCCAGATCTCGCTGAGCATGAACTGCACGCGCATCAGCGACCACCTCCGTAGACGCCCTTGTTCTCGTCCCGGATCACGTGCCCGTTCTGCAGCTCGACGACCCGCTTGCGCAGCTGGTCGACGATGTCGTCGTCGTGGGTGGCCATGACGATGGTGGTGCCGGTGCGGTTGATCCGGTCCAGCAGCCGGACGATGTCGAGGCTGGTGGTCGGGTCGAGGTTGCCGGTCGGCTCGTCGCACAGCAGGATCGGCGGCTTGTTCACGAACGCGCGCGCGATGGCGACACGCTGCTGCTCGCCGCCGGAGAGCTCGTGCGGGAGCCGCTTCTCCTTGCCCTCGAGGCCGACCATCTCCAGCGTCTCGGGGACCACCTGGCGGATGGCGTGGCGCGAGCGACCGAGGACCTGCAGGGCGAACGCGACGTTCTGGTAGACGGTCTTGTTCGGCAGCAGCCGGAAGTCCTGGAAGACGGTCCCGATCTCGCGGCGAAGCCGCGGCACCTTGCGCGAGGGCAGGCGGCCCACGTCCTGGCCGGCCACGAGCACGCTGCCCTGGGTGACGCCCTCCTCCTTGAGCACGAGCCGCAGGAGGGTGGACTTGCCCGAGCCCGAGGCCCCGACCACGAAGACGAACTCGCCGCGCTCGACGTCGAGGGTGATGTCGCTCAGCGCCGGCCGGGTGGACCGTGGGTAGACCTTGCTGACGTTCTCGAAACGGATCATGCGCGGAGGGGAAGCCTTACGGGAGGGGACGGAACGGCATACCTCGCCGAACGCGGGGGCGCCACGCACGACCACCGCAGGATAGGTCGGCAACCTCCGTATGCCGCGCAGCCGCCGGTCCTCGGCGTTGCGCACGAGCCGAACGGTCGACTCCGGGTCGGACGTCCGATCAGCCGGCGCCCCCCGCCCGGCCCGCCCGACGGGCGCGCTTGCCCTCGAGGTGGGCGAGCGGCATCCCCGGGCCGGGCTCGGCGGCCACCGCTGCCGCACCGACCGGGCCGCACGTCGCGCACACGGCCTGGGCGTGCACGGCGCCCCCGCAGCCGCCGTGCCGGTAGAGGATCGGCGGGCCCGCCGGGGCCCGCCAGCGGTCGCCCCACTCGGTCAGGGCAACGACCGCAGTGACGAGGTCACGCCCGCTGTCCGTGAGGTGGTACTCCTCCGCCCCGCGCTCGGCCGCCCGCCGCCGCTCCATGACCCCCATGCCCACCAGGTGCTCCAGCCGGGTCGTGAGGATGTTGGTCGCGATCCCCAGCCCGCGTTGGAAGTCCACGAAGCGTGTCGCCCCGGCGAAGAGCGCGTCCCGCACGATGAGCAGCGTCCAGCGCTCGCCGACCACCTCGAGGGCGCGGGCCATCGAGCACACCTCGCCGTCGTACGTCCGTCCCAGCACAGCGAGACCCTACGCCAAAGTGCTTGCATCATGAAAGTCATTGGTCCTACGGTGACTTGCATCACGCAAGCACATTGAGGAGTGACCATGAACGACCTGACGCACAGCTTCACCGTCGAGCGCCCCCCCGGGAGGTGTACGAGGCCGTCCTGGACGTGCGCGCCTGGTGGTCCGGCAGGATCGAGGGGACCACGGACGTGCAGGGTGGCGAGTTCACCTACGAGGTGCCGGACATCCACTGGACGAAGTTCCGGGTCACCGAGCTGGTCCCGGGCGAGCGCGTCGCCTGGCTGACGCTGGACAGCTGGCTGAGCTTCCCCGAGGACCACCAGGAGTGGACGGGCACCACGATCCGGTTCGACATCCGCCCCACGGACGGCGGCACCGAGCTCGTCTTCACCCACGAGGGGCTCACCCCTGCTGCCGAGTGCTACACCGTGTGCCACACCGCGTGGGGCGACTACGTGACCGGCAGTCTGCGCGACCTCGTCCTCACGGGTGCGGGCACCCCGAACGCCTTCGAGGGACCCGAGGTCCTGGCCCTGGCCAGGGAGGGCCGCTCGGCCCGCTGAGCCTCAGCCCTGCGCGGCCTTCTCCTGCTCCTTGCGCCAGCGGACCCCGGCCTCGATGAAGCCGTCGATGTCACCGTCGAAGACGGCCGCCGGGTTGCCGACCTCGTACTCGGTGCGCAGGTCCTTGACCATCTGGTACGGCTGGAGGACGTAGGAGCGCATCTGGTCGCCCCAGCTCGCCTTGATGTCGCCGGCCATCTCCTTCTTGGCCGCGGCCTCCTCGGCCTGCTTCTGCAGCAGCAGGCGGGACTGCAGGACACGCAGGGCGGCGGCGCGGTTCTGGATCTGGCTCTTCTCGTTCTGCATCGAGACGACGATGCCGGTCGGGATGTGCGTCATCCGGACCGCGGAGTCGGTGGTGTTGACCGACTGGCCACCGGGGCCGGAGCTGCGGAAGACGTCGACCTTGATCTCGTTCTCGGGGATGTCGATGGAGTCGGTGGACTCGATGAGCGGGATGACCTCGACGGCGGCGAAGCTCGTCTGGCGCCGACCCTGGTTGTCGAAGGGGCTGATCCGCACCAGCCGGTGCGTGCCGCCCTCGACCGAGAGGTTGCCGAACGCGTAGGGCACGTTGACCTCGAAGGTAGCGGACTTCAGGCCCGCCTCCTCGGCGTAGGACGTGTCCATGACCTTCGTGGGGTAGCCGTGGCGCTCGGCCCAGCGCAGGTACATCCGCATGAGCATCTCGGCGAAGTCGGCGGCGTCGACGCCACCGGCACCGGCGCGGATGGTGACGACTGCCTCCCGCTCGTCGTACTCCCCCGAGAGCAGGGTGCGGACCTCGAGCTCCGCGACGGCCTTCTTCAGGGAGGCCAGCTCGGTCTCGGCCTCGGCCATGGTGGCCGCGTCGCCGCCGTCCTCGGTGCCCATCTCGACGAGCACCTCGAGGTCGTCGATGCGGGCATCCATCCCCGTGACCCGCTCGTACTCGGCGTTGGCCCGGGAGAGGGCGGACGTCACCTGCTGGGCGGCCTCGGGGTCGTCCCAGAGGTCGGGCGCGCCGGACTTGGCCTCGAGGTCCTTGATCTGCGCCTGGAGGGCGTCGAGGTCGGTCACCTCGCGCACCGAGTCCATGGTGTTGCGCAGGTCCTTGATCTCCTGGGAAAAGTCGGTCGCCACGAGGGTCAAGCCTAGGGCACCTGCGTCCGGGCCCCGGACGCGTGTGTGC
>NZ_JBHUYG010000021.1:0-45047 GCF_042668795.1 Pedococcus sp. NPDC057267
GTGGCCGGGAGCGGCAGGGCCGTCCCCGCGCCGGGGGGTGCCGGTCCCCCGGCGTCAGTGCCCCATCCCCGACATCACCATCGTCGTCGAAGACGACGTCGGGGTGGGCTGCTGGAGGTTGCTGCCGTCCCACGGCGAGGTGGTGGGGTACTTCGTCATGTCGATCGTGATGGGCTCCGGGTCGTATTCCGGCCGGAACAGGGTCGTGCCGTCACGGTTCATGTCGCCGCACTCGTGCGGGTTGTTGAGGCAGGCCGAGACGAGCGCGTTCTGAACCTGGTTGTCCCAGTCGGCGAAGAAGTCGCCGTGCAGCGAGTAGATGCCGCCGCTGGCCAGGGACCAGTCCGATCCACCGTAGACACCCGGGAAGTCGACCTCGAAGGTGATCTCGGGCAGCGACACGGGGTGGTCGGCCGGGCACGTGCCGTCCGCCGCGGCATACGCCATGTGCGACTTGTGGTCCGCACTGTCGAGGTGCACGCCGTCCCAACAGCTCGGGAAGACCAGCGACGCGTGGATCTCGTGCGAGGGGTCGGCCGGGCACTGGTACATGTGCGGGCTCTCGAGCCCGCCGCTCCCGCAGTCCCACTGGACGATCGACAGCGACTGGTCCGAGGTGGCCTTGGCGTTGCCCGCGACCATCCGCAGGCCCTTCGGGAACGGCAGGACTCCCGGGCCGCGACCGCCACCGGCGCGGCGGTAGTATACGACGTTGACCTGGTCTCCCTGGTACACGGAGGTCGTGCCGTCGGCGTTCTTCCTCATGAGGGACGGCACCCAGTACGCAGAGAGGTCGCTGGTGCCCATTCCCCGGCCACAGCTCGACGGCGAGCTCGCGGAGAGGCTGGCGAGGGTGGTGTACGCGTTCGTGGACCGGTTCGCGTAGAAGGTGTGCATGTGTGAGGCGCCCGGCGCGCCGGGGAAGACGATCGGGTCGTCCTTGGCGAAGTGGTCGGCGGTGCACAGCACGTTCCACTGGGCGATGTGGTCGGAGTACACGACGCCGGTCGGGGTCGGCATCGTGCCGACCGGTGTCGTGGTCGACGACGTCGTCGACGTGGTGGTCGAGCTCGTCGACGACGTCGAGGTGGGTAAGGTGCTCGAGGACGTCGAGCTGGTGCTCGAGGTCGACGAGCTCGAGCTCGTCGACGAGGTCGTGCTCGACGTCGACGAGGTGGTGGTGGTCGGGTGGTGGTGCCTGCGCGGCGGTGGCGTGGTCCGGCGCGCGTGCGCCGCGGACCGGTCCTTCGGGTGGGCGACCGCCGCCGCGACGCCGAGGGTGGGTACGGTCAGCGCCGCGATGACGCCGAGCACGATGCCGTACCTGGGGACAGAAACTGTTCTCATGGAGAAGCCTCACGATCTCCCTGCGCGTCGGAGGCTAGCCCCTCGACCGGGCCGGCGGGCCGAAGAGGCGAGAGATTCCCCGACGTTGGGGGAGGTTCGTCCCGAGTTGTCCTCCGCCAGGTGATGGTGCCGCCCACGATGCGGACCTGCTAGCAACGGGTGCGGTCAGCGCTGGGAGGCGTCGGCGACCTCGCCGACGAGCTCCTCGATGACGTCCTCGAGGAACACGACGCCCACGTCCGAGCCCTCCGGGTCGACGACCCTGGCCAGGTGCGCCCCGGTGCGCTGCATCGTGCGCAGCACCTCCTCGACCTCGTCCGACTCCTGCACCGTCGCGAGCTTGCGCACGCGCTTGACCGGCACGGCGATGTCGCGCTCGGACTCGTCGGCATACAGGACGTCCTTGAGGTGGAGGTAACCCGCGAGCGCACCGGCCCGGTTGACGAGCGGGTACCGCGAGAAGCCCCGCTTGGCCACGAGCCGCTCGACGTCGTCCGGCGTCGCGGTCAGCGGCAGGGTGACGAGCTCGGAGAGCGGCACCGCCACGTCGACGGCGTCCTTGTCGCTGAACTCGAGGGCCGCGCCGACGAGGAACTGCTGCCCCTCCTCGATCAGCCCCTCGTGGTGGCTCTCGGCGAGGATGCTCTCGACCTCCTCGACGGTGAACGTGGAGGCGATCTCGTCCTTGGGCTCGACCCGGAAGAGCCGGACCAGCGACTTGGCGATCCGTTCCATGACGGTGATGACCGGTCGCAGGACCCGGGTGACCGACATGAGCACGGGCACGAGCAGGAGTGCCGCCCGCTCGGGGCCGGCGATGGCGAGGTTCTTGGGGATCATCTCGCCGACGACGACGTGCAGGTAGACGACGACGAGCAGGGCGAGGGCCAGGGCGAGCCCGTCCGCGACACCGGTGGGCAGGCCGAGGAGCCTGACGACCGGCTCGAGGGCGTGGTGGAGCGCGGCCTCGGAGATCGCACCGAGCAGCACCGAGCAGACGGTGATGCCGAGCTGGGCGCACGCGAGCATGGAGCCCATCTGCTCCAGCGCGTCGAGGCAGGTCCGCGCCCGCCGCGAGCCCGCCGCCGCGAGCGGCTCGAGCTGCGAGCGCCGGGCCGCCATCGCCGCGAACTCGGCGCCCACGAAGAAGGCGTTGAGCAGCAGGAGGAGCACCGTGACGACCACGGCCCAGGCGCTCATCGCCCCTCCCCCTGCCGGGTGGTGTCACCGGCAGCGGCGGCGTCGCCGTCGACGGCCGGCTCGTCCCCGCGCACCGGCACGAAGCGCAGCCGGTCGGCGCGCATGCCGTCCATCGCCACGACCGAGACCTCCCACCCGGGGATGGACACGGTGTCGCCCACCACCGGGATGCGGCCCAGCTCCGCCATGACGAAGCCGCCCGTGGTCTCGTATGCCGGCCCGTCCGGGACGTCCGCCCCGAGCCGCTCGCGGACCTCGTCCGGGCGCCACAGGCCGGGGACCGTCCAGGACCCGTCGGTGAGCTCGCGGCCGGTGGTGCGGAAGACGTCGTGCTCGTCGGACACCTCGCCGACGATCTCCTCGACGACGTCCTCGAGCGTCACGATGCCCGCGGTCCCGCCGTACTCGTCCACGACGATGGCCAGCTGCAGCCCCTGCCCGCGCAGCATGAGCAGGAGCGGGTCCAGGCGGATCGTCTCGGGGACCAGCAGCGGGGGCACCATGAGCGCCGACACCGGCACGTCGGGGCGGCGCTCGTGCGGGACGGCGATGGCCTTCTTCACGTGGACCACGCCGTCGATGTCGTCCCAGTCCTCGCCGGTGACGGGGAAGCGCGAGTGCCCGGTGCGCCGCGCGAGCCGGACGACGTCCTCGGCGGTGGCCGTGCGCTCGATCGAGGTGGCGCGGGCGCGGGGGCTCATCACGTCCGCGGCGGTCTGCTCGCCGAAGCCGAGGGACTTGGTCACGAGGCGCGCGGTGCCGGCGTCGAGGGTGCCCGCCTCGGCGGAGTGCCGGACGAGCGAGGCCAGCTCCTGCGGGGTGCGCGCCCCGGAGAGCTCCTCCTGCGGGGTGACGCCGAGGGAGCGCAGGAACAGGTTCGCCGAGCCGTTGAGCACCGCGATGAGGGGCCGGGCCACGACGGCGAACACCCGCACCGGGCCGGCGACGACCTTGGCGGTGGGCAGCGGCGCGGAGATGCCGAGGAACTGCGGCAGGAGCTCGCCGAACACCATCGAGAACAGGGTGGCGACGGTGAGGGCCAGGACCGCGGCGACGGAGTCGAGGGTGCTGCCCCGCAGCCCGAGGGCTCGCAGCGGCGTCTCCAGCAGCACGCCCAGCGACGGGGTGGCGATGAAGCCGAGGACCAGAGTCGTCAGGGTGATCCCGACCTGCGCCGCGGACAGCTGCGTCGACAGCCGCCGCAGCGAGCCCAGCACCACCGTCGCGCGCGCGTCCCCGGCGTCCGACGCCTTCTGCACCGCGGGCCGGTCGAGGGCGACGAGGCTGAACTCGGTGGCCACGAAGACCGCCGTGCCCACGGTCAGCCCGACCCCGGCGAGGACCCCCAACCACTCGGTCATAGTGCGGCCATCCTAGGGTCGCCGGCCCGGCCCGGTCGCGCCACGCCGGGGCCACAACCGGGTTGACCCTCCCCCTGCGTGAGTTGGGAGGATGCCGGCATGGCATCTGGACCGGGGGACACATGACGACCACGACGACCACGACGAGCACGGGGACCGGCGCACGCATCGACGTGCAGGACCTGACCAAGCGGTTCGGCGACTTCACCGCCGTCGACCACCTCTCCTTCTCCGTGGAGCCCGGGCGGATCACCGGCTTCCTCGGACCGAACGGCGCGGGCAAGACCACGACCCTGCGCATGCTGCTGGGCCTGATCCGCCCGTCCGGCGGCTCCGCGACCATCGACGGGCACCGCTACCAGGACATCGAGACGCCGATGTCCGTCGTCGGCTCGGCGCTGGAGGCGACGAACTTCCACCCCGGCCGCACCGGTCGCGACCACCTGCGGGTCCTGGCCGACACCGCGGGCGTCAGCACTGCGCGCGTCGACGAGATGCTCGAGCTGGTCGGCATACCGGCCGCCGCCCGCAAGCGCGCCGGCGGCTACTCGATGGGCATGCGCCAGCGCCTCGGCCTGGCCGCCGCCCTCCTCGGCGACCCCCGGGTGCTCATCCTCGACGAGCCCGCGAACGGCCTCGACCCCGAGGGCATCCGCTGGCTGCGCGGCTTCCTGCGACACCTCGCCGGCCAGGGCAAGACGATCCTGATCTCCAGCCACATGCTGCAGGAGGTCGAGCAGACCGTCGACGACGTCGTCATCATCAGCAACGGCCGCCTGGTCAAGCAGGGGGCCATGGCCGACCTGCACGGTGACAGCCAGGTCGTCGTGCGCACCTCGGACAACGACGCCCTCGCCGGTGCCCTGCGCGTCGCCGACGTCACGACCCACGTCGAGGACGGCGCCCTCATGGCCGCCACCGACGACATGCGGCTCATCGGCGACGTCGCCCTGCGCGCCGGCCTGCCGCTGTACGAGCTGCGCCAGGCCCACACCGACCTCGAGGCGCTGTTCTTCCAGCTGACCGAGGGCACCAACCGCAACCTCGGATCGGCGGCCGCTCCCGAGCGGGGCGCCCTCGCCGGGCAGGAAGGAGGCACCGAGTGAGCGCCGCCATCCGCTCGGAGTTCCGCAAGTTCTTCACGACCCGCATGTGGTGGGGCATGGCCATCGCCATGTTCGTCGCCGGCGCGGGCCTCGCCGTGGCCTTCGGCTTCCTGCTGACCACCAAGGGCGCGACCGGGGGCGGTCCCGGCGGGGGTGCGCCGACCGGCAACCCGGTGCAGGTCGCCAACAGCGTCTACACCGGCTACCTCAGCATCGGCTACCTGCTCACCCTGGTCATCGGCGTCATGCAGATCGGCTCGGAGTACCGGCACAAGACCATCACGAGCACCTTCCTCGGCACGCCCCGGCGCGGTCGGGTCATGGGCGCCAAGGTGGTCGCGCTGCTCGGCATCGGCGCCCTCTATGGGCTGCTCTCGCTCGTGGGCTCCGTCGTCGCGGGTGCGATCGTGCTCAACGCCCGCGGGGCCGACGCGTTCCCGGGCACCGAGATCCTGCGCTCGCTGGCCCTGAGCCTGCTGGTCCTCGGGCTCTGGGCCCTCATCGGCCTCGGCGCCGGGATCCTCATCCCCAACCAGGTGGCTGCGCTGCTCATCTCGGTGGGCGTGGCGTGGATCCTCGAGCCGATCGCCGGCGTGCTGCTGGGCCTGTGGCAGTTCGGGCGCGAGCACATCGTCCCGTACCTGCCGACCCAGGCCACGAACGCGATCGTCAGCGGCGTCACGCAGACGGGCGCGAACGCGGTGAAGCCGCTGTCCTGGTGGGTGGCCGCCCTCGTCCTCGCCGCGTATGCCGTGGTGCTGGCCGGCTTCGGCTCGTGGCGGACCGCGCGCAGCGACATCAGCTGAGCCTGGGTCACCCCTCTTCGGCGCCTCTTCGGCCGCACTTCGGGCCACTCGGCCCCCGTCCCACACCAGGGATCGGGGGCTCGGTGGCCCGAAGTCGTGTCCCACGGCAGGCGCGACGTCGTGTCCCCCCGGCAGACCCGTCGTGAGCCCTGGGCACACCCGGACGAACGTGTCCGACGCCGCACGAAACGGGTCCATCCCACCGCAGCGGTGAGCAGGCGGCAGGGCTAGGCTGGGACGTATCCATGTGAGCGTCCGTGCCTACCCGTGAAAGAGGCGTATCCGCCGTGCCCGACCAGTCCCCGACCAACGACCCCCTGGCGGCCTTCGGGCCGAACGAGTGGCTCGTGGACGAGCTGTATGAGCAGTACAAGCAGGACCGCAACCAGGTCGACAAGGCGTGGTGGTCCTTCTTCGAGGGCTACGAGCCGGGTTCGGGCAGCGAGGGGAACGGCGCGGGGTCCAACGGCTCCGCCAACGGCCGGTCCGCCGGCACCTCCGCTCCCGCGGCCGCCACCCCGGCCCAGCCGGCAGCTGCCGCGCCGGCCGCTCCCGCACCTGCAGCCGCACCCGCTGCCCAGCCGGCCGCGGCGCCCCGGTCCGCACCCGCCGCCGCGCAGCCCGCCCCCGCCGCGCAGCCCGCCGCCAGGGAGGCCGCCGTGAGCAGCACCGGCCTGCGCCCCGCCAGCCTCGCCCCGGCGTCCGACAAGCCCGCCGCCGACCAGGCAGCTGCCGACAAGGCTCCTGCCGCCCGCAGCGAGGAGAAGGGCGAGGCCCCGGTCAAGGAGACGCCCAAGCCGCGCGACCCCGAGCGCCCCAAGGAGACCGGCACCGTCCACCAGGACGAGGTCAAGCCGCTGCGCGGCGCCAGCGCCCGGGTCGTCACCAACATGGAGACCTCGCTGAGCGTCCCGACGGCCACGAGCGTGCGCGCCGTCCCGGCCAAGCTGCTCATCGACAACCGCGTCGTCATCAACAACCACCTCGCCCGCTCGCGCGGCGGCAAGGTGTCGTTCACGCACATCATCGGCTACGCCCTGGTCAAGGCACTGGGCCACATGCCCGAGATGAACAACGGGTACACCGAGGAGAACGGCAAGCCCGCGCTCGTCGTCCCGGGCCACGTCAACCTCGGCCTCGCGATCGACCTCGCCAAGCCGGACGGCACCCGCCAGCTGCTCGTGCCGAGCATCAAGGCCGCCGAGACGATGGACTTCGCCCACTTCTGGTCGGCCTACGAGGACGTCGTCCGCAAGGCCCGCAGCGGCAAGCTCACGGTCGAGGACTTCCAGGGCACGACCATCTCGCTGACCAACCCCGGCACCATCGGCACCGTGCACTCCGTGCCGCGGCTCATGTCCGGCCAGGGCGCGATCATCGGCGTCGGCGCGCTGGAGTACCCCGCCGAGTGGCAGGGCGCGAGCCAGGAGACGATCAACCGCAACGCCGTCAGCAAGATCCTCACGCTGACGAGCACCTACGACCACCGCATCATCCAGGGCGCGCAGTCCGGCGACTTCCTGCGGATCGTGCACCAGCTGCTGCTCGGCGAGAACGGCTTCTACGACGAGATCTTCGAGTCGCTGCGCCTGCCGTACGAGCCGGTCCGCTGGGTCCAGGACATCTCGGCCCACCACGACGACGACGTCAACAAGACGGCGCGCGTGCAGGAGCTGATCCACGCCTACCGCGTGCGCGGCCACCTCATGGCCGACACCGACCCGCTGGAGTACCGCCAGCGCCGCCACCCCGACCTCGACGTCACCAGCCACGGGCTGACCCTGTGGGACCTCGAGCGCGACTTCGCGACCGGGGGCTTCGGCGGTGCGCCGATGCTGCGGCTGCGCAAGATCCTCGGCATCCTGCGCGACTCCTACTGCCGCACCATCGGCACCGAGTACATGCACATCCAAGACCCGGAGCAGCGCCGCTGGCTCCAGTCCAAGATCGAGGTCGGCTACGCCAAGCCCGGCCCCGACGAGCAGCTGCGGATCCTGCGCCGCCTCAACGCCGCCGAGGCGTTCGAGACCTTCCTGCAGACCAAGTTCGTGGGACAGAAGCGGTTCAGCCTCGAGGGCGGCGAGTCCGTCATCGCGCTGCTCGACCGCATCCTGTGCCGCGCGGCCGCGGACCGCATGGACGAGGTCTGCATCGGCATGCCGCACCGCGGTCGGCTCAACGTGCTGGCCAACATCGCGGGCAAGTCCTATGGGCAGATCTTCCGTGAGTTCGAGGGTCGGCAGGACCCCAAGTCGGTCCAGGGCTCCGGTGACGTCAAGTACCACCTCGGCACCGAGGGCGAGTTCGTCGCGGAGGACGGCAGCAAGACCAAGGTCTACCTCGCCGCGAACCCCTCCCACCTCGAGGCCGTCAACCCGGTGCTCGAGGGGATCGCCCGGGCCAAGCAGGACCGGCTCGACCTCGCGGGCGAGGACTTCACCGTGCTGCCGCTGCTGCTGCACGGTGACGCGGCGTTCGCCGGGCAGGGTGTCGTCGCCGAGACCCTGAACCTGTCGCAGCTGCGCGGCTACCGCACCGGCGGGACGATCCACATCGTCATCAACAACCAGGTCGGGTTCACGACCTCGCCGTCGGCCTCGCGGTCCTCGACCTACTCCACCGATGTCGCCCGGATGATCCAGGCGCCGATCTTCCACGTGAACGGCGACGACCCCGAGGCCTGCGTCCGGGTCGCCGAGCTCGCGTACGAGTTCCGGCAGGAGTTCAACAAGGACGTCGTCATCGACATGGTGTGCTACCGCCGTCGTGGCCACAACGAGGGCGACGACCCGTCGATGACCCAGCCGCTCATGTACAACCTCATCGAGGCCAAGCGCTCGGTCCGCAAGCTGTACACCGAGGCCCTCATCGGCCGCGGCGACATCAGCCAGGAGGACGCCGAGGCGGCGCTGCGCGACTACCAGCAGCAGCTCGAGCGGGTGTTCGTCGAGACCAAGGAGGCGCTCAAGGCGCCGGCCGAGCCCGCGCAGGACGCGACGAAGGCCGGCACCGACGCCGAGGGCCACTCGGGCCTCGAGCCGCCGAGCGCGCAGTCGGCCGACACCACCACCCGGTCCGCGACCGACACCGCCATCCCGGTCGACCAGCTCCAGCACATCGGTGACGCGTTCGTGAACCCGCCGGCCGGCTTCACGATCCACCCGAAGCTGGCGCAGGCCATGGAGAAGCGCGCCGAGTCGGTCCGCAAGGGCGGCATCGACTGGGCGACCGGTGAGCTCCTGGCCTTCGGCTCGCTGCTCATGGAGGGCACCCCGGTCCGCCTCGCCGGCCAGGACAGCCGCCGCGGCACGTTCGTCCAGCGCCACGCCGTGCTCATCGACAAGACCACGGCCGAGGAGTGGACGCCGCTGCTCTACCTCGGCGAGGGCCAGGCCCGGTTCTGGGTCTACGACTCGCTGCTGTCCGAGTTCGCGGCCATGGGCTTCGAGTACGGCTACTCGGTCGAGCGGCCCGACGCCCTCGTGCTGTGGGAGGCGCAGTTCGGCGACTTCTTCAACGGCGCCCAGACGATCGTCGACGAGTTCGTGTCGTCCTCGGAGCAGAAGTGGGGCCAGCGCTCGTCCGTCGTCCTGCTGCTCCCCCACGGCTACGAGGGCCAGGGCCCGGACCACTCCTCCGCGCGCATCGAGCGGTTCCTGCAGATGTTCGCCGAGGACAACATGACAATCGCCTACCCGTCGACGCCGGCGAGCTACTTCCACCTGCTGCGTCGCCAGGCGTACGCCCGCCCGCGCCGCCCGCTCATCGTCTTCACCCCGAAGTCGATGCTGCGGCTCAAGGCCGCTGCGAGCATGCCGGAGGACTTCACCTCGGGGACGTTCCGCCCGGTCCTGCCCGACCGTGCGCAGCTCGACGCGTCGGCCGTGACCCGGGTTCTGCTCGCCAGTGGCAAGGTGGTCTACGACCTCGAGGCCGCCCGCGACAAGGCCGGCGACACCGCCACGGCGATCGTCCGGGTGGAGCAGCTCGCCCCGCTGCCGGCCGCCGAGATCGCCGCCGAGCTCGCGAAGTACCCGAACGCCGAGATCGTCTGGGTGCAGGACGAGCCGCGCAACCAGGGTGCGTGGCCGTTCATGGCGCTCAACCTGCCGCAGGCCCTCGCCGAGCTCGGCGAGACCCGCCCGCTCAGCGTGGTGTCGCGCAAGGCCTCGGCCTCGCCGGCGACCGGCTCGAGCAAGCGGCACGCCGAGCAGCAGGCCGAGCTCGTGGCGGCGGCCTTCGCCCGCTGACCCGAGGCTCCTCACGGAGGGAGGCGACCCGGTCCGCCGGCGTCGCCTCCCTGCGCAAAACGGCAGTTGCTGACGTGAAACGGCGGGTTGTCTCCCCCGTTTCACGCCAGCAACTGCCGTTTTGCGTTTCGGGTGGGTGGGCGCGTGGCCGCAGGGACCGCGACGCCGCGCACAGCGTGGGCGGTATGCCGCGTGCCTGACGCAAGTGCGCAGGTCACCTCCCGTAGCCTTGCAGCCGTGTACTTCACCGACCGTGGCATCGAGGAGCTGGCTGCTCGCCGTGGCGAGGAGGAGGTCACCTTCGAGTGGCTCGCCGACCAGCTGCGCACGTTCGTGGACCTCAACCCCGAATTCGAGACCCCCGTCGAGCGGCTGGCCACCTGGCTGGCCCGACTCGACGACGACGAGGACTGACGCGTGAGCGAACCGACCTTCACCCCGAGCGCCGAGTTCCAGGTGTCCACCGAGGGGCAGCGCGACGTCGCCCTGGTGTTCCTCGGCGCATCCATGGTGGCGGGGGTCGGCGACCCCAAGGGCCAGGGCTGGGTGACCAGGGTCGTCGGGCGCACGCAGCACCCGGACCTGGCCCTCACGGCATACAACCTCGGGGTCCGTGGTGACACCACGGCGGACCTGCTCGGGCGCTGGAAGGCCGAGTGCGCACCGCGCTGGGCCGGCCGGTCCGAGAAGCGGCTGGTCGTCTCGATCGGCGGCAACGACGCGGCAGCCGGCGTCTCGCTGGCCCGGCACCGCCTCAACCTGGCCAACATCCTCGACGACGCGGCGAGCGCGGGCATCGGGACCTTCGTGGTCAGCCCGGCACCCACCGACGACGCGGAGGTCAACGAGAAGCTCGACGTCCTGGTCGAGGCGCAGGGCGACGTGTGCTCGCGGCGGGGGGTGCCGTTCGTCGACTGCTTCAGCCCGCTCCTGGGGCACGAGCAGTGGCAGAGCGACCTCGCGGCCAGCTCCGTGCCGCACCACCCGGGGCAGGCCGGATACGGCCTCATCGCGTGGCTCGTGCTGCACAACGGCTGGTACGACTGGCTGCAGATCAGCCCCCGCTGAGGGCGTTGTACGGCTCAGAGGGGTCGTCCGGTCAGAGCGCGTCGTCCGGTCAGAGCGCGTCGTCGGCGAGGTCCTTGAGTGCCTTGAGGGTCTCGCGGGTGGTGCGCTGCCCGTCCTCCCACGGCTCGATGATGGCGCGCATCTCGTCGCCGAGGTGGGGGTGGCGCCCGGCGCCGGACGTGGAGGCAGGCGTCGCCGGTTTGGTCCGCATCAAGCGAGTCCACCGGGGGTCGATCACCTCGTCCGGTGAGTGTGGCTGGTGCGGGTGCTCGCTCATGCTCCCTTGATACGCCGGATTCCTGAACGGCGCCTGAACGATTCGGGGGTCGACCCGGGGCAGATCGGACCAAACCGGCGCGCGCGGACGCGCACCTGCGGTCACGAGACGGTGAAGACGACCTTGCCGAAGACGTCGCCGCGCGCCATCCGCTCGAACCCGGTGCGCGCGTCGGCGAGCGGCAGGACGCAGTCGACGACCGGCTCGATCCCCCGCTGCACCACGAACCGCGCCAGCCGCTCCAGCTCGAGCCGGGTGCCCATGGTGGAGCCGACGACCCGCAGCTGCCTGAAGAAGATCTTGGTCAGCTCCGCCTTGGGCGGGGCGTCACCTGAGGTCGCCCCGGAGATGACGATCGTGCCCCCGGGGTTCAGGGAGTTGACCGAGTGCGACCAGGTCGCCGCCCCGACGGTCTCCATGACGGCGTCGACCCGCTCGGGCAGCCGCTCGCCGTTCCCGAACGCCCGGTCCGCGCCGATCTCGAGCGCGCGCTGCCCCTTGGACTCGTCGCGCGAGGTGACCCACATGCGGTAGCCGGCAGCCGCGCCCAGCTGCACCAGGGCGGTGGCCACCCCGCCGCCGGCACCCTGCACGAGGACGGTGGCGCCCGGGGTGAGCCCGGCGTTGGTGAAGAGCATCCGGTATGCCGTGAGCCAGGCCGTGGAGAGGCAGGCGGCGTGCTCCCAGGACAGGCCCTCGGGCTTGGGCACCAGGTTGTGCCGCGGCAGCGCCACCTTCTCGGCCAGGGTCCCGTCGTGCAGCTCGGACAGCAGCGTGCGCCGGGGGTCGAGGGTCTCGTCGCCCTGCCAGCCGTCGCTGGGCACGACGGCGTGGACGATGACCTCGTTGCCGTCCTCGTCGACCCCGGCGCCGTCACAGCCCAGGACCATCGGCAGCCGGTCGGCCGGGAGGCCCACGCCCTTGAGCGACCAGACGTCGTGGTGGTTCAGGCCCGCGGTCCGCAGCGTGACCGTGGTCCATCCCTCCCGCGGCGTGGGGTCGGGACGCTCCCCCACCTCCAGGCCGGACAGCGGGTCGTCGGGTGACTGGGACTTCGCGTAGACGGCGAGCATGGGTCGACCCTAGTGCGACCGGGCACTTGCGCACCGTGGCCGGTGTCATACTCGCGCGGGTGACGCAGGGTGACCTGGAGCAGCACACGGAGCTCCACACGGACGAGGCCGTGCTGCTCGCCCACGCCCTCGTCGCGCGGCTTGCCGAGAAGGCGGCCGCCCGGGCTCTCTTCATCAAGGGACCCACTGCCGTCGCCCTCGGTGTCCGGCCGGCACGCCCCTCAGGTGACGTCGACGTGCTGGTCGAGCCCGCCTCGTTCGAGGCCGTGTGCCGGGCGATGGAGTCGGCCGGCTGGCAGCTCCGATCGTGGCTCGGAGCCCTCCGGTATGCCGGCGAGTTCGCCTTCGACCACTCCGCGCACTACATCCACCCCGAGTGGCCGTGCGACGTCGACGTCCACTACAACTTCCCCGGCTTCCTCGCCGACCCGGCAGCGGTGTTCGACGCCCTGTGGTCGCGCCGCATTGAGGTCGAGATCGCGGGCCGGCAGGTGCAGTCACCGGATCACCTGGGCCAGGCGCTCGTCGTGGCGCTGCACGCCCTCCGCGACCCCGAGAGGCCCCAGAGCAGGGCGGACCTGGCCCACATCGCAGCCGCTGCGGACGACTGGCCTCCGACGGCGTCGAGCGAACTGGCCGACCTCGCGGCAGCGACCGGAGCGGCGGGCTCGGCCGCACCGCTGCTCGCGGCCCTGGGCACGGCGGCCGCCGACGACCCGTCGCTGGCGCCACGGCTGGCCGACTGGCATGCCCGGCAACGTGGCTTCGGCCGCTCGACCATGTGGCTCGTCGAGCTTCGCCGCACGCCGTGGAAGGACAGGCCGGCGACCCTTCGTCGAGCCCTGGTGCCGCCGCCCGAGTACCTCGTCAGCTCGCATGAGGCACGAACCCTCACGCGGAGCCGGCTGTGGTCCCTGCACGCGCGGCGCTGGGCCCGGGGTCTGGTCTCCCTGCCGCGGGCGCTCGCACGTTTCGCCGGACTCCGCTGACCACTGAACGCCTGCCACCCGCCACCCGAGAGCGCCTCACCTGGACGCCGCGGACGCTGGCACGCGTCCTCCGACTCCCCTCACCCCTGACGTTCCGCCCACTCTCGCGCCGCCAGGCGAACCGCGGACATGCCGAGATCCCCACCGTCCGGGGGGGTCCAAGGCGGGGTCATGGTCGGGGCGGCGTCCCGTCGCTCTTGCGGCCCGCGCGGAACTCCTCGAGGTGCGCGTCGTAGGAGTCAGGCCTGAGGTCCCACACCACCCGTGGGCCGTGCGGGCCTGCCTCGACCCGACCGCCGAGGCGTTCCCGGTGGACGACCGTGTGGTGGGCGCGGCACAGCAGCGCGGCGTTGTCGACGTCGCTCGGCCCGTCGTCCGCCCAGTGGATGAGGTGGTGACCGTCCGCCCAGGCTGGCGGCTTCGAGCAGCCAGGAAAGGTGCATCGCTTGTCTCGTTGCCACAGGTGGCGGAGCTGCGGCCGGGTGAACAACCGCACCGCCTGGCCCTGCTCGAGCACCTCACCGTGGCTGCCCAGCACCGCAGGGACGACGTGGGCGTCACAGGCCAGTCGCCTCACCGTGTCGACCGTGACGTGCGAGCCGTCCGGCAGGACACCGGCGCCTCGACATCGCCTCTGGAGGACCTCCAACGGCACGGTGACGGTCAGCATCGTCTTGGGCTGCTTGGGCTGGCCGTCCGGCGCGGAGACAGCGCGTCGGACGAGGTCGACCAGGGCGTCGGCCCGCCGGGCGGCCGGCGTGCGCGGGTCGTGCTCCCCTGTGTCGGCGTCAGGCTTGGGCTTGGCCAGGACGTCCACTGCCGCGTCGACGACCGCGGCCGCTTCCTCGTCGAGCAGCAGGGTGTACCTGGAGAGCCCGCACGGACCCTTGCTCTTCACCAGGGACTGATGGGCCCGACGCACGTCTGCCTCGTGCTCGACGAGCCGGTCGGGGCGCAGAAGGTCCGCGGTGCGCCGGACGGCGATGCCGACGTCCTTCTCCGACAGGCCGTGCGGCCCGCACGAGTCCTGCAGCAGGAGCCGGGTGGCGCCTTCGAGCTGGGCCGGGTCGGCGAGCCCGCGCACCCCCGTGTTGAAGCGAACGAGCTGCGCGGCCTTGCCCACGGGAAGGACCGCGTCAGAGCCCCAACATGCCGCCTCACCCTCTTCGCGATCACGCGACGTGGCATCCGCGCCAGAGCCGTCAGTGCCCGAGCCGTCGATGCACGAGCCGCCCACGGCCGCGCCGTCCTCGCCCGGGTCGTCGGGCCGCGCCCCTGCACGCACCGCCTCGACCACTGCCTCCAGCCGCAGGTCGCCCACCGCGCTCGCCACGGCGTGCGCGTCCAGCAACGTGCGCGTCGGCAGCATCGGCGCGTGCGCACGCGCCCAGTCGAGCAGGTCCCACCCCTGGCTGGACCCCAGGCTGCGTTGCCTGGCCTCGGCCAGCACGGTGACGAGGAGGGCCGAGGTCGCCGTGGCCAGGTCGGCCAGGCTGGTCAGCGAGTCGCAGACCTCCTCGTCGGACAGCGCCCAGATGCGCTCCGGCACCGATCCACGCACCGCCGCGAGTCCAGCCCGCACGCCGCCCAGCACGGGCCGACCCGCCGGGGCCAGCTCCCGGTGCGGGAGGACGTGCGGGGTGATCGCCATGAACCAACGCTACGGCCGACCACTGACAGTCCTGGCCGCGTGCGGAGGGCTGCTGCTCACGCCTCCGGAGCCACCACCTCGGGCAGCGCCCTGACGAGGCTCTCGCGCCAGGGGGGCAGCAGCGGCAGCCGCGCCATCCGCCACGCGTCGTGGCCGAGCACTGAGTAGGCCGGACGCGGCGCCGGGAGGGGGTAGCCGGCGGTGCTGATGGGCAGCACCCGGTCCGGGTCGTGCCCCAGCCCCTCGAAGACCGCCCGCGCGAACCCGCACCACGTCGTCTCCCCCTGGCTGGTGGCGTGCCACACGCCGCGCGGCGCCCCCTCGGCCACCAGCCTCAGGATGGCCTCGGCGACGTCCATGGTCCAGGTGGGCTGGCCACGCTGGTCGTCGACGACCGAGACGGTCTGGCGCTCGCCTGCCAACCGGGCCATGGTCTTGACGAAGTTGGGGCCGCCGCCTCCGTAGAGCCACGCGGTCCGCACGATCCAGGACTGGGGGTCGTGCGCCTGGACGGCCCACTCCCCGGCAGCCTTGGTACGGCCGTAGGCCGACCTGGGGGCGAGCGGCGCGTCCTCGGCATAGGGCTCCTGGGCGTCACCGGCGAACACGTAGTCGGTCGACACGTGCACCAGCTTCGCGCCGACGTCCCGGCAGGCGATCGCCACGTTGGCCGCGCCGATGGCGTTGACGGCGAAGGCGTCAGCCTCGTGCGTCTCGGCGGCGTCGACCTTCGTGTACGCCGCGCAGTTGACGACGACGTCGTGCCCGCGGAGCGCCTCGCGCACCGCGTCGCGGTCGGTGACGTCGAGGGCATCGCGGGTGAGCGCGGTGACGGACTTGTCGTCGACGCCGGACAGCGCGAGCGCGACCTGCAGGTCCAGTCCGAGCTGCCCACCCGCGCCGGTGACGGCCCAGCGGGTCATCTAGCGCCCCAGCTTCTGGTACCGGGTCTCCGCCACGACCTTGGCTGTACGCCACCAGTCCTCGTTGGCCTCGTACCAGGCGATCGTGTCGGCCAACCCGGACCGGACGTCGGGGTGGGCCGGGCGCCAGTCCGTCTCCGCGCGCAGCTTGCTGGAGTCGATGGCGTAGCGCAGGTCGTGGCCCGGGCGGTCGGGCACGTGCTCGAACCAGTCGGCCGGCTTGCCCATGAGCTCGAGGATGAGGGCGACGACGTCCCGGTTGTTCATCTCGCCGTCGGCCCCGATGAGGTAGGTCTCCCCCACCCGGCCCTGCTCGACGATCGCGATCACCGCGTCGTTGTGGTCGTCGACGTGGATCCAGTCCCGCACGTTGAGCCCCTCGCCGTAGAGCTTCGGCTTCATGCCGTCGATGATCCCGGTGACCTGGCGCGGGATGAGCTTCTCGGGGTGCTGCCGGGGACCGTAGTTGTTCGAGCAGTTGGACAGGGTCGCCTTGAGCCCGAACGAGCGGATCCATGCCCGCACCAGCAGGTCGGCGCTGGCCTTGCTCGCCGAGTACGGGCTCGACGGGTTGAGCGGGGTCGACTCGGTGAACCGCGCCGGGTCGTCGAGCTCCAGCTCCCCGTAGACCTCGTCGGTGGAGACGTGGTGGATCCGCTTGTCGTGCCGGCGCACCGCCTGGATGAGCTGGTACGTGCCGATGATGTTCGTGTCGATGAAGGGCCAGGGGTCGTCGAGGCTGTTGTCGTTGTGCGAGTCGGCCGCGAAGTGCACCACCAGGTCGTGGGCAGCGACGAGCTCGTCGACGAGGTCGGGGTCGGTCACGGAACCCTTGACCACGCGGACCTCCTCGGCGACCGGGTCGAGCGAGGCGGGGTTCGCGGCATACGTCATCGCGTCGAGGACGGTGAGCTCCCAGTCGGGGCGCACCCCGCGGGCGCGGATGACGAAGTTGGAGCCGATGAACCCGGCGCCCCCGGTGACCAGAACCTTCATGCGATGAGGTTATCGGAGGCTGTTGTCGGTACCGTGCGTCCCATGAAGGGCATCATCCTCGCCGGCGGCACGGGCAGTCGCCTGCACCCCATCACCCTCGGCATCAGCAAGCAGCTCATGCCGATCTACGACAAGCCGATGGTGTACTACCCGCTGTCGACGCTGATGATGGCGGGGATCCGCGAAGTCCTGGTGATCACCACGCCCGAGGACGCGGCCCAGTTCGAGCGCCTCCTGGGCGACGGCTCACAGTGGGGGATCGAGCTCTCGTATGCCGTGCAGCCGCGCCCCGAGGGCCTCGCCCAGGCCTTCGTCATCGGGGCCGACTTCATCGGGGCCGACTCGGTGGCCCTGGTGCTGGGCGACAACATCTTCTACGGCGCCGGGCTCGGCACTTCCCTCCGGGCCAACACCGACGTGTCGGGCGGCCACATCTTCGCCTACCACGTCCAGGAGCCGTCGGCCTACGGCGTCGTCGAGTTCGCAGCCGACGGGCGCGTGCTCTCGATCGAGGAGAAGCCCGCCGAGCCGAAGAGCTCCTACGCGGTGCCGGGCCTGTACTTCTACGACAACGACGTCGTGCAGATCGCCCGGGAACTCGAGCCCAGCCCCCGGGGCGAGCTCGAGATCACCAGCGTGAACAACGCCTACCTGGAGCGCGGCACCCTGCGAGTCACGGTGCTCGAGCGGGGCACCGCGTGGCTCGACACGGGCACGTTCGAGGGGCTGATGGACGCCTCGCAGTTCGTGAGCGTCGTCCAGCAGCGTCAGGGCCACAAGATCGGCTGCGTCGAGGAGATCGCCTGGCGCAACGGCTGGCTGGGCGACGACGAGCTCGAGCACCTCGGGGACGCGCTGGCAAAGAGCGGCTACGGCAGTTATCTGCACGGCGTTTTGGCCGAGGGACGTTTCCGGGTCACGGCCTGATGCAGATCCGCCCCCTCGCCGTCGCGGACGCCTACGAGGTGACCCCGCGCCAGATCGCCGACGACCGCGGGCGGTTCCTGGAGTCCTTCCGCGGGGACCTGCTGGCAGAGCACATCGGCCACGTCCCCGACATCGTGCAGACCAACATCTCGGTCTCCTCACGGGGCACCGTGCGCGGCGTCCACTTCGCCGACGTCCCCCCGTCCCAGGCCAAGTACGTCACCGCCCTCACTGGGTCAATCATCGACTTCGTCGTCGACATCCGGGTCGGCTCCCCCACCTTCGGCCAGTGGGACTCGGTGCTGCTCGACACCCGCGACCGCCGCGCGGTCTACCTGCCCGAAGGCATGGGCCACGCGTTCGTGGCCCTCGAGGACCACACCACGGCCATGTACCTCGTCACCGCGCCCTACAACCCGGGCCGCGAGCACGGCATCCACCCGCTCGACCCCGAGGTCGGGCTCACCCTGCCCGAGGGCATGGAGTCGCCGCTGCTCTCCCCCAAGGACGCCTCCGCCCCGACGTTGGCTGAGGCCCTGGAGGCCGGCCTGCTGCCTTCGTATGCCGCGTGCCAGGACTGGTACCGCGAGCTGGCCCTTAGGTGGACACGCCCGGGTGACCTCTGATCGGGGGGGTCTCGCAGGTCAGCAGCGGCGGGAAATCTGAAGACGACCCGAACGGACCACCCGAGATGCACGGGTGTGCCGCGTTTCACCTGTAAACTTCCGACGGTTTTGCCGGGGAGACAGAGGGAGGTCGAGCGATGCCGCCAAGCAGACGTCAGCATCGCGAGCGCCTGACCCGTTGGACCTGGGCTCTCATCGACTCCGCCGGCTGGGCAGTGGCGGTCTTCTTGGCCGCATGGTTCCGGTTCGACCTCCGACTGGAGCAGACGATCAACCCGGCCATGCTGTGGTTCGCGGCCGCCGCGATCGTGGCCCAGATCGTCTTCGGCACGCTCTTCGGTCCGTACGCAGTGGGGCACGAGCGTGGTTCGTTCGAGGAGACCTACGACGTGGGCCGCACTGTCGCGCTGACCACGCTGGTGCTGTTGACGCTCGTCTTCGCCCTACACGTGGGTCCCATTCCCCGCAGCGTCCCCTTCACAGCGCCGGCGTTCGCGATGCTCGGCATGTTCGCTGCGCGCTTCATCATCCGGTCGTGGCGCGCGCGGCGGGCGCTCCTCGGCAAGGAGGAGCAGCGCGCCGTCATCTTCGGGGCGGGCGAAGCGGGCCGCCGCCTCACTCGGAGCCTCATCCGCGACGAGGGCAGCGGCTACGCCCCGGTCGCCCTGCTCGACGACGACCGCGCCAAGGCGCGTCTGCGGTTCGAGGGCGTCCGGGTCCGCGGCACCCGCAACGACATGGCGAAGGTGGCTGCGAAGTACGACGCCCAGGTGCTCATCATCGCCCTCCCGCTCGCGTCGGCTCCCACGATCCGCGAGCTGACCCAGCTCGGCGAGGACGCCGGCCTGCAGGTCCTCACGCTGCCGCCCATCAAGGACATCATCGGGGGGCGGCCCACCGCGGGCGACCTGCGCAACGTCGACGTCGCCGACCTCCTTGGCCGTCGTCCGGTCGACCTGGACACCGCTGTCATCGCCGACCAGATCGCACGCAAGAGCATCCTCGTGACCGGCGCGGGCGGCTCGATCGGCTCGGAGCTCTGCCGCCAGATCGCTGCCTTCGGTCCGGGGCGGCTGTACATGCTCGACCGCGACGAGTCGGGCCTGCAATCCACGCAGTTGAGCCTCGACGGCCATGGCTTGCTCAACACCGACAACGTCGTCCTCGCCGACATCCGCGACGTCGCCCGGATGCGCGAGGTCTTCACCCAGACCCGCCCCGACATCGTCTTCCATGCAGCCGCCCTCAAGCATCTGCCGCTGCTCGAGGCCAACCCGATGGAGGCGTGGAAGAGCAATGTCATCGGGACCCACAACGTTCTCCAGGCGGCCGCCGAGGTCGGCGTCGGCACGTTCGTCAACATCTCAACCGACAAGGCCGCCAACCCGACCTGCGTCCTGGGCTACAGCAAGCGCGTGGCCGAGCGGCTCACCGCCGACTTCGCCCGGCGTGAGCCCGGCCGCTACGTCTCGGTGCGGTTCGGCAACGTGCTTGGCTCCCGCGGCTCGGTGGTGCATGCCTTCACTGCGCAGATCGAGCGCGGCGGCCCCATCACCGTCACGCACCCGGACGTCGAGCGTTACTTCATGCTCATCCCCGAGGCCTGCCAGCTCGTGCTCGAGGCAGCGTCCATCGGATCCGACGGCGAGGTCATGGTCCTCGACATGGGCGAGCAGGTGAAGATCGTCGAGGTTGCCCAGACCCTCATCCGGATGAGTGGCCGCCGCGACATCGAGATCACCTACACGGGTCTGCGCCCTGGGGAGAAGCTGGGCGAGGAGCTCTTCTCCCCCCACGAGGCGCGGCGCGGCACCGCCCACCCCCTCGTCAGCAGCGTCGACGTCCCCGCCATCGACGCCGCCCAGGTGGCCCTGACCACCCACGCAGAGCCGGCGCACGCCGCCCAGTGGATGCGACGCGAGGCCACGAGCGCCGCAGCCCTTGGCGCGACCAGCCGATGAGCCGAGGCGACTGAACTGTGCTCGAGCTGATCACAGGCCTGCTGGTGACGGCGGCCTTGGTTCCCCTTGTCCGGGCGCAGGTCGTGCATCACGGCATCCTTGACATCCCCAACCACCGCTCCTCGCACGCGGAGCCCACCCCCAGGGCAGGCGGCGTCGCCTGCCTCGTCGGCGTCCTTGCCGCTGCGGGAGTGGGACAGCTCGTGGGACACGACCCGTCGTGGTGGTCGATAGTCGGTGCCTGTGTCCTGGCGGTCGTCGGCTTGGCCGACGACCGGGCAAGTCTCCCGGCGGTAGCCCGGCTGGGTGCACAGGTCGCGGTGGGGACCGTGGCGGGCTTTGCCCTCGGCGGGTTCTGGGCGGCCGCCGCCGGCATGCTCCTCGTGCCCGCGGTGGTCAACGCAGTCAACTTCATGGACGGCATCAACGGGATCACGTCACTGACCATGACCGTCTGGGGCGTCTCAGCCCTGGCTGTGGGCGTCGCCTCCGGAGTGGGCAGCCTGATCGTGATCGGCGCAGCGGCTGCCGGGGGATCGCTGGGGTTTCTCCCGTACAACGCACCACGCGCGCGCATGTTCCTCGGAGACGTCGGGAGCTACCTGTTCGGTGGGCTGGCGGCAACGGGGGTCCTTCTCGCCGGCACCCGCACCACCTCCGTTGCGGTGGTGCTTGCGCCTCTCGCGCTGTATGCCGCGGACACCGGTTTCGCTCTCGTGCGGCGGGCGGTCCGGAGGGAGAGCCTGACCCAGGCCCATCGTGAGCACGTCTACCAGCAGCTCACCAGCGGTCTTGGTTTTGCTCATCTGCCCGTGGCGGCCGCAGTCGCATTCCTGTCCGCCTTCATCACGGTCGTGGCGTGGGCGCTGCCATCGACGGCCGGCGCGGCGGTAATCGCCCTGCTGCTGGTCCTCTACCTGCTCAGTCCTACGATGCTGCGAGCCAAGTCCGCGAGAGTCCGAGGGTCCAAGTCGTGAGAATCGGCATGGTGTCGCAGTGGTACGACCCCGAGGGGTCCTCCGCCGCCCTTCCCGGAGTCATTTCGCGCGCTCTCGCTGCGCGGGGACACGAGGTCCACGTTCTCACCGGCTTTCCCAATTACCCGACGGGCCGTCTGGCCGAGGGGTACAGAGTGCGGCCATACCTGCGCGAGGACATCCGCGGGGTCACTGTTCACCGGGCGCCGCTCTACCCCAGCCACGACTCTCGAGCTGCCAGGCGCGCTCTCAACTACCTGAGCTTCGCCACCGCTGCCGCAGGAGTGGGCGTTGCTCGCCTGCCCCGGCTTGACGCCGTCCTCGTCCACGGCACCCCGGCCACGGCAGCTGTTCCCGCGCTGGCACTCAAGTCACTTCGCGGGACACCCTTCGTCTTCCACGTCCAGGACCTCTGGCCACACACTGTGCTCAACTCGGGCTTCCTGGAGGGTGGATCGTCACGGCTCGAGAGAGCACTCCATGCCTACTGCGACAGTGTGTACCGCGCTGCGTCGACCGTGGCGGTGATCTCGCCCGGCATGATGGCGAGCATCGCCGAGCGCGGGGTTCCGGCGGACAAGATCGAGCTCCTGCCCAACTGGGCCGACGAAAGCGCATTCCGCCCTGCTCCGCGGCGGCCGGACCTTGCCGCGGCGTTCGGGCTCACCCGTCCCTTCACGGTCATGTACGCCGGCATCTTCGGCCGGTACCAACAGCTGGGCGTGCTGCTGGACGCTGCGCAGCGTCTCAGGCACCGTCAGGACATCGGCTTTGCGCTGGTGGGCGGCGGCGTCGACGAGGCAGAGCTCCGGCGGCAGGCGGATCGCCACGGTCTCGACAACGTCTCCTTCGTGCCGCTCCAACCCTTCGGCGCCATGGCTGACGTGCTTGCGTTGGGCGACCTCCAGCTCATCAGCCTCCAAGATCTCCCGCTCTTCCGCGCCACGCTGCCGAGCAAGGTGCAGGCGACCCTGGCGGCCGGGCGACCCATCCTCGGAGCGGTCGTCGGGGATGCTGCCCAGGTTGTGAGGCAGTCCGGCGCCGGCGTCGTCATCACTCCTGGTTCCGGGGCGGAGATGGCGGACGCCATCGTCCGCATGGCCGACACCTCGAAGGAGGAGCGCGAGGCGATGGGACTGCGTGGACGCGACTACTACCTCCGAGAGTTCAGCCAATCGGTCGTGAGCGGCAAGCTCGAGACGCTGCTCGCTTTTGCGGCTGGAGGCCGGTCCCGGTGACGAGCGCACGCAGGATCGCTGTGGTCGGGGCGTCCGGCTTCGTAGGGAGCGCCGTCGTCGACGCTCTGAGGTCAGCTGGTCACGAGGTGGTGGCACTCAAGGCACCCAGACTGCCTTCCGCAGCGAGCAGGGAGTCCGCCCGCGAGTTCTCCGCGCCGTTGGTGGCGGAACTGCAGCGGGCGATCGAAGGGTGCGATGCGGTGGTCAACGCCGCGGGAAACCCGGACGCATCCTTGACTGATGAGGCCGCATTGGCCGCCGCAAACGGCGTGCTCGTCGGACTTCTTGCCACCGTGGCTCGCATGACAGAGGGTTGCAGGTTCGTCCACGTGAGCAGCGCTGTGGTGCAAGGACGTGCACGCGTCCTGGACGACGCCCCAGCCGAGGACGGGTTCTCCGCCTACGCGCGGTCCAAGGTCCTCGGAGAGGAGCTTGCCCTCGAACTCGGTCCGTCGGAGACCGTCGCGTACCGCCCACCCAGCGTGCACGCCCCCGATCGCCGGGTGACCCGGATGATCGCCCGGATCGCCCGCTCGCCCTTGTCTCTGGTGGCCGCTCCAGGCACGCAACCCACTCCTCAAGCTCTCATCGAGAACGTGGCCTCCGCGATCGCGTTCCTCGCGACCGTGGATCAACCGCCTCCCCGCATTGTCAGCCATCCCTCTGAGGACCTGACCACCGCCGGCCTGCTGGAACTGCTCGGTGACAGGCAGCCTCGAAGGTTGCCAGCACATCTGGCGCGGATGGGCACCGGCACGCTTGCTGTGCTGGGGCGGTTCCTCCCTCCACTAGCCGCCAACGCCAGGCGAGTGGAGATGATCTTGTTCGGTCAGGAACAGGCACGGAGTTGGCTCAGCGACGCTGGCTGGGAACGACCTGCTGGCGTCGAGGGGTGGCGCGCCCTCGCTGCCGCTCTTCAGACACGACCCGAAGGACGAGGAACTAGGACGTGAGCACGATGAACGGCGCCACGGTCGCCATCACGGGAGGGACCGGCTCCTTCGGTTCCACGATGGCCGCGCACCTGCTCGACCAGGGCGTGGAGACTATTCACATCCTTAGTCGAGACGAGGCGAAGCAGGACGAGATGCGTAAGCGCTTCTCGGACTCCCGGCTGCGCTTCTTCCTGGGCGACGTGCGCGACTACGAGAGCGTCCGGTCCGCCTTCGTCGACACCGACTTCGTGTTTCACGCTGCGGCCCTCAAACAGGTGCCCTCCTGTGAGTTCTTCCCCGAGCAGGCGGTGAAGACCAACGTCACCGGCAGCCACAACGTCATCGAGGCGGCGGCTCGCGTCGGCGTGCGCTCGGTCGTGTGCCTGAGCACGGACAAGGCGGTCTACCCGGTCAACGCCATGGGCATGAGCAAGGCGCTCATGGAGAAGACCGCGCAGGCGTTCGCCCGCAACAACCCGCACTCCAAGACGACGGTCTCGGTGACGCGGTACGGGAACGTCATGTACTCGCGCGGCTCCGTCATCCCGCTCTTCGTGCAGCAGATCCAGCAGGGCAAGCCGCTGACGATCACCGAGCGCACCATGACCCGCTTCCTCATGTCGCTGCAGGAGTCGGTCGACCTCGTGGAGCACGCCTTCACCCACGCGGAGCCCGGCGACCTGTTCGTCCGCAAGGCCCCCGCCTCCACAGTCGACGTGCTTGCGCGCGCTGTGGCGTCGCTGCTGGGCGTCGACGACCCGGAGATCCGCGTCATCGGCACCCGGCACGGCGAGAAGCTGCACGAGACGCTCCTCAGCCGCGAGGAGATGCTCAAGTCCAGCGACCAGGGCGACTACTACCGCGTCCCGCTCGACGCGCGTTCGCTCGAGTACGAGCTGTACTTCGAGGAAGGCGAGCGCGACGCCGTGGCCGTCGAGGACTACACCTCCGAGAACACCGAGCGGATGGACGTCGAGCAGACCAAGCAGCTGCTGCTCAAGCTGCCCGAGATCCAGACCCTGCTCGCCGGGGTCCGCTCGTGAAGGTCCTCGTCACGGGCGCCGGCGGCTTCCTCGGCTGGCACACCATGGCCCGCCTGCGCGCCCTCACGGACCACGAGGTCCTCCCAGTGACCAGGGACAGCTGGGGGTCGTTGGCGGACCAGGTGCGTTCCGCCGAGGCCGTTATCCACATCGCCGGCGTCAACCGCGCGGACGACCCCGAGCAGGTCCGGCTGGGCAACGTCCGGCTCGCCGAGGACCTGGCGACCGCCCTTCGCGGAGCCGGCCGACCCGTGCAGGTCGTCAACGCCGACTCCATCCAGAGCGGCAACGGCACCCCGTACGGCAGCGGCAAGGAGCAGGCTTCCGAAGTCCTGGCCGCGGCCTGCGCCGACACCGGCAGCACGTTCGTCGACGTGATGCTGCCCAATCTCTTCGGCGAGCACGGCCGCCCTTCCTACAACTCGTTCGTCGCGACCTTCGTCCAGGCGGCCATCGACGGGAACGAGCCGTCCATCCAGGACCGGCCTGTCGACCTCCTGCACGCCCAGCGGGCCGCAGAGTCGCTGATCGACGGCCTCACCGCGCCGGCCGGCCGGATAGAGCCGCAGGGCACGCCCACCAGCGTCCTCGAGGTCTGGGAGCTCCTGCGCGAGTTCCACAGCCTGTATGCCACAGGTGACATCCCCGCGCTCGACAACGCCCTGCGGGTGGACCTGTTCAACACCTACCGCGCCGCGCTCTTCCCCGGGCACTACCCCATCGCCCTCACCGCGCACTCGGACAACCGCGGACGCCTCGTGGAGACCGTTCGTGCGCATGGCGGGCAGGGGCAGACCTTCGTCTCTACGACGAAGCCCGGCATCACGCGCGGCGAGCACTTCCACCTCGGGAAGGTCGAGCGCTTCGTCGTCCTCAGCGGCCAGGCACGCATCTCCCTGCGCCGTGTGTGCACGGACGAGGTCGTGTCCTTCGACGTCAGCGGCGAGAGCCCGGCGGTGGTCGACATGCCGACCATGTGGGTGCACAACATCACCAACACCGGCGACACCGAGCTCACGACCCTGTTCTGGACGCACTCGCTCTTCGATCCTGATAACCCGGACACGTTCTGGGAGCCTGTAGCCGTGGAGGCCACCGCATGACCAAGGTGATGACCATCGTCGGGACGCGACCGGAGATCATCCGGCTCTCCCGGGTGATGTCCCGACTCGACGAGACCGTCGACCATGTGCTCGTCCACACCGGGCAGAACTACGACTACGAGCTCAACGGCATCTTCTTCGACGAGCTGGGCATCCGGAAGCCCGACCACTTTCTCGAGGTCGACACCAGCAGCCTCGGGCGCGTCCTCGGCGAGACGCTCATCAAGGCGGAGGAGGTCCTGCTGGCTGAGCAGCCGGACGCCGTGCTCGTCCTGGGGGACACGAACAGCTGCATCGCGGCCGTCATGGCCAAGCGGATGCGGATCCCCGTGTACCACATGGAGGCCGGCAACCGGTGCTACGACGAGAACGTCCCGGAGGAGACGAACCGTCGCCTCGTCGACCACGTCGCCGACTTCAACCTGGTGTACACCGAGCACGCGCGTCGCAACCTGCTCGCCGAGGGCCTACACCCGCGCCGGATCCTGCTGACGGGTTCGCCAATGAAGGAGGTGCTGCTGCACCACCTCGACCAGTTCGATGGCAGCACGGTGCTCGACACGCTGGGGCTGTCGCCGCAGCAGTACCTGCTCGTGTCGGCACACCGTGAGGAGAACGTCGACCGGCCCGAGCGACTGGACCAGTTGCTCGACTGCCTTGTCGCGGCCCACGAGCGGTTTGAGGTCCCTGTCCTCGTCTCGACGCACCCGCGCACGCACAAGCGCCTTGAACAGCTCGGTCGCGACCTGCCCGAGGGCATCCGCTTCCACAAGCCTCTCGGCTTCATCGACTACGTCCGGCTGCAGCAGGACGCCCTGTGTGTGCTGTCCGACAGCGGCACGGTCAGCGAGGAGTCATCGGTCCTGGGGTTTCCCGCAGTTACCCTGCGCGACTCCATCGAGCGGCCCGAGGCCCTCGACACCGGGTCGATCATCATGACCGGCTTGGACCCGCAGAACGTCGTCGAGGGCATCGAGGTCGTCGTCCGTGACGGCAGCGCCGGCCAGCACGTGCCGGCCGACTACGCGATCGACAACTGCTCCGAGCGCGCCGTGCGGTTCATTCTCTCGACGCATCGTAGGCTTGAGCAATGGACGGGACGGCGGCCATAGCGTTCGCCACACGGAAGTAGTTCTCGGACGCTCACGCCGCGAGCGTGGAGATTTTCCCGAATTCGAGCAGACAACCTCTTCGATAGAGAGAAGGTGCGCGATGACCCCTCACCTACCGCTTAGACACGGTCTTTTATACGTGGCTAACACCATTTCTGGATTATTGCCTCAAACGCGATTCTTTCGCTTGAGGAATGCTCTGTACCGAAGTGCGGGCGGGCACATCGAACCGGGTGTTCGGATAAGTGGCACGGCGCGGATCCCCCATCCCAATGTATCCATCGGCGCAGAGACTTGGGTGGGCGCGGGGTGTGAGTTGATCTCAACCGAGGACTGCGGCATTGCGGTTGGGACGCGGTGCGACCTGGGTCCAGGGGTTATGCTCGTCGCGGGAAGCCATGAGATCGGGAACCATTACCGGCGCGGAAGTGACAGAGGTAATAGCAGCCCGGTAACGGTGGGCGCAGGGTCGTGGGTGGGAGCACGATCGGTACTACTCGCCGGCACCATCGTCGGGGCAGGATCCGTTGTTGCCGCGGGGGCGGTCGTCCGCGGTCAGCACCCTCCGGATTCGCTGCTTGCGGGGGTTCCGGCGACGGTGGTTCGACGATTGCCCCATTAGCCGTGGACTGCCTTTCCCCACTGTGGCAACTCCTAAGGCGCGACTGCGCTCACGGCGTCGATGTACTGTTGGGCAGTTTGTTCTATTGAATACTGTTTGATGAATGCCTGGACGTGCTCGCCGAACGCTTCCCCATCAGTGGCCAGTGCCCGGCTCACCGCTGCTGCAAGGGCATGCACGTCAGCCACAGGGTAGATCTGTCCCCGGCCTTCCACTATCTCTGGGCCACAGCCCACCATGTCCGATACTACCGGCACCACGCCGCAACTGAGCGCCTCGTGGACGATCAGACCCCACGGTTCGTAGTCGGAAGGAAGCACCAGCACATCCAGCGCCGCTAGCACCGCGGGCATACTTAGCTGATTCTGGAAGCCCAGAATCGTGATCCCCTCCTCTCCGTCTGCGCGCTGCTCAAGTGATCCCCTAAGTGGACCATCGCCAGCGAAAAGAAGATGCGGACGGGGGTGCATCAGATGCACGGCCTCAACAAGATCCATGATGCGCTTGTGGGCGACAAACTTGCCCACGTAGCCCACCACTGGTCCATCCGGCAGTCCCAACCGCCGCCGCGCCTCCAATCGCGTCACGCTCCGCGCCTCCCGCGCGAACCGTGAAACGTCCACGGTGAGCGGCACGAGAGGCGTATACGTGCTCCCCAGCTCCCGCTGGAGCGCAGCGTTGCGTTCACTCGAGGCGAGCGCTCCGTTGGACCTTCGGGCGAACCACTTCGCAAGCAGCGTCCGGGGATCCCAATGAGGCCGCACTGTCCGCTGGGTCGCGTCGGAACGCGTGAGATAGGGAACCTTGCATAGCCAAGCGGCGACGGCGGCGGCCCAGGCAAGGAGGCTGGCGTGCCCATGGATCACGACAACGTCTGCCTCCCTTACCGACGACAGAAGGCGAGGTAGCGACCGCAACGGAACGCGCCCGCGGGAATCGGAGCTGTCGTCGAGGAACACGTGAGGGTGACCGTCTACGAGGGGCACGTCCCAAGCGACCTCTCGGCCAAAGCCGGCATCGAACATGGGCCGCAGACCGGCTTTGCTTGCATACACAACCTGCAGTGCGATCCGCGGATCCTTGGCCAAGGCGTCGAACAGCGGCGAGAAGTACTGGGCAACGTGGGGGAGAACCACGCAAAGCCTGATCTGCGCCTTCTCGGTGAGAGGCCCCCCGCGAGTCTCCGCCATTGCCCTCACTCCTCCGTTCACGACCACTCCGAGCGGATGCGACGATACAGGAATCGATATGGTGGCCAGATGGACGTAACCACCGCCTCCGCACCGGCCCTGCGGTATCGCAACGAGGGGAATCTACGGCTACTTGACCTCATCTCTCGCCCCCCTGGCCGAGTCCTCGATGTCGGCTGCGGCCCCGGGGACAACGCAGCGATCATGGCTGGGCGTGGATGGCGCGTCGAGGGCGTCACGATCGACCCCGAGGAGGCCAGAGCCGCCCGCTCCGTGTGCGCCCGTGTGCACGTCGGCGACCTAGAGAAGGGGCTCCCGGACAGCATCGAGGGTACATTCGACGTCGCAATCTTCTCTCATGTGCTGGAACACATCCGTCAGCCGGAGTCCACTCTTCGACAGGTCGCTCCGCTCCTGGGTGCCGACGGGGTCGTGGCCGTGGCTCTCCCGAACGTGCTTCACTACCGCCAGCGGCTCGCGTTTTTCCGCGGCCGATTCGACTACACCGACACGGGCATCCTTGACCGCACACACCTTCGGTTCTACACGTATGCGTCGGCTCGCATGATGATCGAGAGTGCTGGATACAGGGTCCTCGATTCGGTGCCAGACGGCCCCCTTCCCGTGGGCCGACTAACCACGCGCCTCCCCGACCGGATGCGGAATTCGCTAAGGACACTGGCCCTGAGCCAGCTGCCGGGCCTTCTTGCGTACCAGTCTCTATTCGTGGCTCGCCCTTCCCAATTGACTGATTAAGAGGTGCGGCGGGCGTCGCGCTATCTGACAATAGCGAGTGATCAAAAAATGCATTGGTGTCGACAGGGGCGGCCGCCTAGAGCTTGGCGGCGATGTTCTTCTTTAGCGCCTTCAGGCTTGCGTCCCTCCGTCTTGAGCCTGCGCCGCCGGTGATCCAACCGGTCGCGTAGTAGACCACGACTATTGTCAACGTCGTTCGCAAGACACTGACGACATTCAAGACGAACGTGCCCTCAATGCTCATCATCGAAAGAGCCAAATTCACGGCGATAATCAACCCTAGCACCGAGGTACGAGACCGCAGGAATCGGAATAGGCTATCAAAGGCTGCCGTGTATGCCACTGCAATGAGGAATGCTGCGCCCAACCCTGCAGCCAGAATCGCGTCACCGAATGCGGTAACGGTCTCCGAGCTCCGGGTATCCGCCGGAAGACCGTACAACAATACAGCGAGCCTCTGCCCGTAGTCTATAACTGGCTTTTCGGGGTAGAGAACTCTGGGAATCACCGCGATCACTTGCTGCGGGATGCCCACAGCCTCACGCGCGGACTCATCTGACCGATGTTGCCAAGCCACCGACAATGGGACCGTGGAGTCGAATCGCGAGATGACACTGCGCAGGCTTTGCGGTGCGGCGCTCGTCCCAGACGCGGCGACTACCTGGCTGCGCACTGCCGCGCCCGCCAGAAAGAAGCCTGCAATTATCACACCGACGAACCCCAGGGTGACGAGGCGTCTCGCTGCTGTCTGAGAGGTTGCTCTCCGGAAGCGGTCACGGATCTCGCTGCCAGTGATCACGATTGCTATCAAGTAGAACGGCGCCGCGCCGCGAAATCCGCTCAGTGTTAGCAATATACAATGACACCCCACGAGGCCGAGGGAAAAATATCGCCCGACCTTCGGCCTGGACGCCTTAGCGCCGCTGAATGCACTGATCAGGGCACCCGCCGCAAACGCCGGCCCCACCGCCGACAGAAGTCCGATCACTCCCCCACTCGACTGGCCGGCAAGTTGTCCAGTTAGCCCATATGTGCCGGCGCGGATCAAGACGATGGTCGCAAAGAGGCTTACTGAAGACACAATAAGCGCGGGGGTGAGCGCCACTGCCTCACCATCGTCGGCCACTGGGGCCTTGGGTCGCGCAGAGGCGACACCTCCCATGCATGACGCTATGACCCAAAGAGCCGATAGGCCCCAGACCTCACTGCTCAGCGCGGCGGCTTTCGAATCATTGAGCAGGGGCGCGCACCCTAGGCAGAAGAGCAGGTACAGCACCAGAACCAGCACAAGAGGCGACAACTGACGTCGACTCACGAAGAAACTGACGAGCGCTGCACTCGCCGCCAGCCAGGAGAGGTGGGCGCCGATGGATAGGTAAGCAACGATCGCCGAAAGCCCACATAGATAAAAGGCTACGAATCTCCCACTTGGTTTTGACCTCATTCCCACCGCATCCAACGATCAGGCCTCGGCTCGTCTTCCGGCACTACGGACCCGTCCGGCATCATCCTAAGTCCATCCACTACGCCACGGACAAACATGCGAGCTCGCGCCAAGCTGTGTCGCAGAATGACATCTGTCGCCGCCGTGCGGACGGCTAATACAGCCATGAGCGCAGTCAGCACGCCTACTCGGCCTCTGGAGCGCCACCGACGGGCGAACCAAAGGCGATTGCGGGTAGTGTAGTAATAAGAACCGAGCGTAGGAACGGTAGCGCCCCCCCGGTGCCAGGCCTGGGCGGCACCTACAACCACCACACGCCACCCCGCGGCGCGGGCGCGAAAGCACAGATCAGTGTCTTCCCAGTATAGAAAGTATGACAAGTCGAAAGGCGCGTCGGAGTAACAGCGCCCCTTGATGAACATCATGGCGCCGGTTACCCATTCGGCGTTCACAGGCTGCCTCACCGCGGGGGAATTCATCTTGTCTCGGCACAGAACCCCGCTCACAGTCCCGACACCGCCTTGAAATCCGTTGTCGTTAACGGTCACTGGCGCAGCAATGCCCACCTCATCCTGAGCGAGAGTCGCGAGACACTGAGCAACGCACTCCTGAGTGAAGAACAAATCATTGTTGAGCAGGAGGAAATCCGAACTGACTCCGACTTCTCTCACCACGTAATCGAAGCCGCCGGCAAAGCCGAGATTCCTCGTCGGCACGGTCCACCTCACCCGCATGTCCAGTTCCACCGGGGCCCGCGTCAGATCGTTAGCTAGAACCGTTACGCCCTCTATCTGGGGGAACGACACGAGACGCGTGCTGAGCTCGACGGTGTCGGCCGGGTCACCCCAGTGCACGACGACAGCATGAACTGAGCGGGTGGGGTCGGCACTCGGTCCCGGCATCAGGATCTTTCTGGTTGGGCGATGCTCGATCGCATGACAAGACGGAAGAGAAGGGCCGCGGAAAGTATATAGGCAACCACGGAGACAGCCGAAACTAGAGCAAGATTGTCGAGACTGGTCGCAACCCCCAGAAGTCCCACAGTCAAAAGTCCAGCCAAGAGTTGGATGCGAGCGGCCCCGCGAGCTACGCCGACACTGAGCGCAGCGTGGACAAGGAGGAAGTCCGCTGCCAAGGGAACAGACGATACTAAAAGGATCCGCGTAGCCGTCGAAGCAGGTAAAAATTCTGGCCCGTAAAAATATCGGATCAATGTAGGAGTCACCACGACTAGAACGAGACTCAGGCAGCCCGTGATGATCAAAGCGGTGACGACACCCCGTCGGATCAAACGAGCACGGCTTACCGCGCTTCCTGTTTCACGTAGCATACTAAAAGTCACCATGCCCACGGATTGCCCAAAAAGGGCGCACGCGCCGGCAGCTGCGGTGCTCACCGCGTAGTAGCCCACACTTCGACTGTCCATACGGCTCGCAACGACTACTCTGTCCAGCTGATAGATGACCTGCGACCCCACTACCAGGACGAATGCCCCACGCGCCCCCACGACAAGTTCGCGCGGCGGCAGCCACCGGGGCGAAGCGCGGATCCTCCGGGTCCTGAATATGTAGACCAACGACAGGATTGAAGAGATGGCTATGGCCAGCCCAAGCATGAGAAGCCAGTGCCCTGGATTGACATCGTCGCGAATCCAAAGAAGTGCAATGGCACCGGCCGCCAAAGCTTGAGGAGCCAGACGCACGATTTGAAACAGTCCGGTCATGCGACGGTACCGCTGAGCCAGACCTGCATTGTGCGAAGTCAATAGGCCCCCGAGAACGAGAAGCGCGCCTCCAAGAACCGCCGACCACGTTGACACGGCGACGTGTCCCAACGAGTGAATCATGCTGAACATGCCCAGGCCTATAAATGAGGCCACCAGTGCTTGAAGGATGAGCGGCCTGGGCAGATCCTCATCGCCGCCCCGATAAGTTACAACGGCTTGCGTCACCCCGGCGGTAAGCAAGACGGCAGCAGTTCCGGCCCACGTTTGTACAGCGACCACCTCGCCGCGAAGGGTTGGCCCGAGAATGCGAGAGGTTGCTACTCCTGTTGCTAGCCCAAGAACCAACCCTGCAATACTGCCACCACCGACGGCGGCGTGGACCAGAAGCCCTCGGCACCGTGCGACGAAACCCTGTCGCACGCAGGAGGTCACGTTCGCCATTCGGCCCCACTGTCCGATCCACGTCCGATCGCCGCTTCGTAGGCGTCTAGATAAGGTCTAATCGCTACATCCGTGTCAAATCTGGAAACTGCACGCGCGCGAGCTGCGGTACGCAGTCTAGCGCCTGCCGCAAGAACCTCTGCCGTTGCCGTAGCGAACTCCAGTGGGATAAACGGATTTTGATCAACCAAGGCGCCAACGTCACTCGTGACGACGACCCTCGTTCCGGCGGTGTCCGTTGCGACGACTGGCACCCCGCAGGCCATCGCTTCTACTGCCGACAGCCCAAGGCCTTCTTCGAAAGACGTCATCCAAAAGGCCGCTGCGCCCTGTATTAGAGTGACGAGGTCCCCGCTTGGGATGTCACCTCTGACCTGGACGTGGGGGTGTAGTTTCAGTTCCGTTATTAGCCGTACCACGGACGGCGAAAGTGCGCCCTTTCCCGCCAAGAGCAGGGGCGGCGCTGTTGGCATTATTCTCCTGAGTTCTGCATAAGAGGCCAACATCCGCTCGTATCCCTTACGGGATTCCGATAGGCGCCCAACGGACAGGATGTACTCTCGACGCGCGGGGCCCTGACCGGGGATAAAATGATTCGTATCGATCCCAGGAGGTGCATGAATTCCGCGAATACCCCGCGAATCCAGTTCAATGCGAACCTCATCATTCTCTATGAATACCGCCCTCGCAGCATGTAACGCCCGCCCCTCCACCCAAGTGGCCGGTGGTGTATTCACCCGCGACCAGGCCCGCCGCACGCCGCGGAGATGGCGAGTGGCGCTGGGTCGTTCCCAAGCGATGAAGGTGGCCATTTGCAGGAATAGCGGCGCTGTTGAGCGTGAGGCAGCGTATCCAAGGGCGGGAGAACCCCCGACCACCTGCACGACATCGCACTGATCAAGAGCGCCAGTAAGTTGCCGTCGCGGAAGGTAGCGCATGAACTCCAGTTCGGCAGCCCAAGCTCCGACGTGATATAGCCCGGCCGCTTCATCCCACCGCATCATCGGCGCCTTGAGGGAGCTAGGACGAATCAACGACTTAGCTCCGACGTCGCTACTGTGCTCGGCCAGCTGAAAGACTCGAACTGTCCATCCCGCAGCGGAAAGCGTCGACGCGAGCCAACGTGATACGGTGCCCACGCCACCTGCACGCGTGAAGTCTTGCGTCACAAGCCCCACAACCCGCGACTCGGTCACAACGGCACCGTCTCTCTTCGATTCACGGGCTTCAACGTAGCGGAGAGCCCGATCGTCCAGAAATGCAGAGTGTTCGGACTCACCCACTGCCCGAACCGCCGGGCTGAGAATCCCCCGCCATCTCCACCAGCGTGATCCAATCCTCCGCATACGACGCCCATTCGTATAGACGGCCCACGGGTGGCGGCGGCTCGGAGCCGAGAGCGGCAATGATCTGACGGACGAAACTGTCCGCCGTGGGTGCCGCAGGCCAAACGCCTTGGTCGGTTTCGAGCATC
The DNA here is from genome assembly GCF_042668795.1 of Pedococcus sp. NPDC057267. Taxonomy (NCBI): domain Bacteria; kingdom Bacillati; phylum Actinomycetota; class Actinomycetes; order Micrococcales; family Intrasporangiaceae; genus Pedococcus; species Pedococcus sp. NPDC057267. Next base: position 34,623 of record NZ_JBHUYG010000021.1, read on the forward strand.
TCATCCATTGCCGTGCCGGCCACCACGACGACCCTGGCGCCCGCACTCCTCGCCTCGAAGGCAGGAAGCCCGAAAGATTCGAGCTCCGAAGTAATGGCAACCACTTCGGCCTCGCCAAACAAACTCGCGAGGACATCAGGCTCTAGCGTTTCATGGCACTCCCAGTGAGCCCGCCGGTCGACGGGAAGACCAACCACGACAGTGCGTAAACCATTGTCGTGTTCCCACAGTCGATGAGCCACCTCTGCGGCAAGGTCAGGTCGTTTGTACTGGTGGGGTCCCGTCACCAGTACAATGAGGTTGGACTTCTTGGGAGTTGCCGCGAGGCGAAATCTTGGGTCAACACCCTGATGAGCCACCTCCGCAATTCGACCAGTGCTTTCACGCCAGCGCGCCGCAGCGAAATCTGATACCGCCACTGTCGTTGACGCGAGTGGTGCAGTTAGGCGCGTCACGCCGAACATGAGAAGTGCCTTTGCCCATCCCCGCTGCAATCTGGGGGGCTTTAAAAAGTAGACATTCTGCACTACATTCACCAGGTTTACCCCACGGAGAGGAAGACCCCACTCGTGCGGCAGTACCACGACGTCAGCAGAGCAGTTGGTCGCCCACCGTTGCGCCATAAGGAAATCCCGAATAATGCGTCGAAAGCCGGATAATGGCCTGACTTCTAGCATGCGCACGTCGCCAATGGAAGCAGGAAGGTAAGCATCCGAAGGGCGCGGAAGGACCACCGTAAGTCTCGTCCCAGCGGCCAATGACTGAGCGAGCCCTGTTGCGAAACTGATTCCGCCGCCACTGCTGCGGGCCAGTGAAGTCAAAATCAGCAGAACGTTGGTGCGCGAAGGCCGTGCCGCCTTGTCAGCCATCCCGCGCTCACGGTTCATGCTGCGGACCCAATCGTTTGCACGTGAACATCCACACAGCCTATGCGTCTTCTGTCGAAGGCACGAACGACTCAACGTGCGTGAGGGCGACTGCCGGCCCGACTTCTTGATCCAATGCGCGGGGCGGCCCGACTACCCGACCCGCTCCCGGCCCCTCTCTATGCGGGCCAGAGGCCAGGCAAGCGACCACCAGGCCGTCGGTACTGCGTCCCCCGACACCAAACGAACTTGGGGACCGCGGCCGACAGGTGTTGACAGTCATGACGCCGACCATGACTCGCGACCTGCCTGCAAGCTGCTCGAGCTTCTTCCACGGAAGCCCTGGATTCCCCAGCTCAGCGACAGTGTCCGGCTGGTTATTTAGGTGGGGCCGGCACGGCGGCTCGTCAGGTCCATGCGTGGTCCGGCTGGATGCCGAAGAGCGGGTTGATCTAACAGAGCATCTCGTCGTGCGGCGCGTGACGGCCACGCCGGGCTTGCGCCCCTCGCGACGGTGCACAGCCCTGACGGGAGGCGGCATCTTGATGGCCTCGGGGAGGTCCCGAAGACCACCAGCACGTTCTTCACCCGCTGACCCCAACCCAACACCACTCACGCCACCGGGACAAGCTACCCGGCGCGCCGAGCTGGCGAAGGGAACCTTCGGCGGGGTCAGCGGCGGGACGCCACAGCTGCGGCCACGGCGTCGGCGACGCCCTGCTCGAAGACGCTCGGCACCACCTGGTCCGCTGTCGGCTCGGGCACCAGGTCGGCGATGGCGCGCGCTGCGGCGAGCTTCATCGCCTCGGTCACGCGCGGCGCCCCCGAGTCAAGAGCGCCCCGGAAGATGCCGGGGAACGCGAGCACGTTGTTGATCTGGTTCGGGTAGTCCGACCGCCCCGTGGCCACCACCGCGGCATACCGCGCAGCCACCTCGGGGTGGACCTCGGGCGTGGGGTTCGCGAGCGCGAAGATGATGCAGTCGGGCGCCATCCGCGCCACCTCCGCCTCCGGCACCTGCCCACCGGAGACGCCGACGTAGACGTCGGCACCGACGAGCGCGTCACCGAGCGAACCGCTGAGCGCACGCGGGTTGGTGGTCGCCGCGAGCCGGCGCTTGTGCGGCTGCTCGGCGAGGTCGGTGCGCGTCGGGGCGATGATGCCGCGCGAGTCGCAGACGACGATGTCCTCGACCCCCGCCCTGGCCAGCAGCCGGGTGACCGCCACGCCCGCTGCACCGGCGCCGGACACGACGACACGCAGCGAGGACAGCTCGCGGCCGACGACCTTCGCGGCGTTGATCAGGCCGGCGAGGACCACGATCGCGGTGCCGTGCTGGTCGTCGTGGAAGACCGGGATGTCGAGCCGCTCCTGCAGGCGACGCTCGATCTCGAAGCACCGGGGTGCGGAGATGTCCTCGAGGTTGATGCCGCCGTACGTCGGCGCGATCCGGGCGATGGCGTCGACCAGCTCGTCGACCGTGCCCGTCTCCATGCACACCGGGACGGCGTCGACGCCACCGAAGTGCTTGAACAGGACCGCCTTGCCCTCCATGACCGGCATCGCCGCGAGCGGACCGATGTCGCCCAGGCCGAGGACCGCCGTCCCGTCGGAGACCACCGCCACCGTGTTGGACCGCGAGGTGTACCGCGCGGCGAGCGACGGGTCGGCCGCGATGGCGCGCGACACGTCCGCCACACCCGGGGTGTAGAGCAGCGACAGGTCGGCCCGGTCACGCAGCTGCTGCGTGGCGTGTACGCCGAGCTTGCCGCCCTCGTGCGCCCGGAAGACCGGGGCGGACGGGTCGAACAACGGGTACGACGGGGACGCGGACACGGGAGGTCACCTCAGAAAAGGGAGGGGGCGTTGGGGCACACCGCGCACGGGTCGAACCGCGCGGTCTCGAGACGGAGCCGGGTGTGGCCACACAGAAACGCGAAGGGCGGGGGTTACCCGCGGGTTCATCGTGGCACAGGCCCGTGGGCGCCGACCACCCCCGTGACGAGAGTGTGACCCGCGTCGCTCCGTCCGAGCGGGTATGCCGGGCGGCCGGCCACCGCCGCCCCCTGACCTCCGGCGCTGGGGTGCGGTGGCCCCACCTGCCCGCTCTCGTCCTGATTCTCGGATGCGAGACGGAAACGATCTGGGCAGGACTGGCGCCGTTCGCAGGTGGGGCTGGCAGGATGCCCCTATCCCCACAGCCGTGGTGGGGCGCACCGTCCCAGCCACGCGGCATACCCGAGGAAGGACCTCACCAGCATGACCTCACGCCTTCGCCCCGCCGCCGCCATGGTCGCGGGCCTGGCCACGGCCGGACTCGCCCTGAGCGCTTGCGGCTCCAGCTCCCTCGACACGGGTTCGTCGTCGTCCTCGAGCAGCTCGAGCTCTTCCTCCTCCTCGTCCTCCTCGTCGTCCGGCTCCGGCGCGGTCGACCCGGCTCTGGCCGCCAAGGTTCCCGCCAAGATCAAGGCCAAGGGCACCATCGTCGTCGGGTCCGACGCCTCCTACGCCCCCAACGAGTTCCTCGGCAGCGACGGCAAGACCGTCCAGGGCATGGACGTCGACCTCTTCAACGCGGTCGCCGCCAAGCTCGGGCTCAAGGCCGAGTTCCAGAACGCCGGCTTCGACACGATCATCCTCGGTGTCAGCAGCGGCAAGTACGACATCGGCGTCTCCTCCTTCACCATCAACGACCAGCGCAAGAAGCAGGTCAACATGGTCAGCTACTTCAACGCCGGCACCCAGTGGGCCGTCAAGAAGGGCAACCCGAAGAAGGTCGACCCGGCCAACGCCTGCGGCCTGTCGATCGGCGTGCAGAAGGGCACCACGCAGCTCGACGACCTGACCGCCCGCTCCAAGAAGTGCACCGATGCCGGCAAGCCCGCCATCAAGCAGATCGTCGAGCAGGACCAGTCCAAGGTCACCGCCGACCTCATCTCGGGCAAGGCCGACGCGATGCTCGCCGACTCTCCGGTCTGCCTCTACGCCGTCAAGCAGACCAACGGCCAGCTCGAGGCCCTCGGTGACATCTACGACTCGGCCCCCTACGGGATCGTCGTGCCCAAGGCCGAGACCGACTTCGCCCAGGCCATCGCCGACGCCCTCAAGGCGACGGCGACCGACGGCAGCTACAAGGCCGCGCTCAGCAAGTGGGGTAACGACAGCGGCGCGGTCACCGACTTCGCCGTCAACCCCTGACCCGCCGAGAGGCAGGCAGCATGACCGAGGCAACGCAACAGATGCCCGGCTCGACCGGGGCGGGCGCCGGCGACGGCGCCCGCCCGGGGGCGATCCACGCCCGACCCGTCCGGCACCCGTGGCGGTGGGTCGCACTCGCCGTCATCGCGATCCTCGTCGCGATGATGGTCAGCTCCTGGGTGACCAACGCGAAGTGGGACTTCGGGTTCGCCCTCAAGGTGATGAACTACAACCCGGTGCTCAGCGGGCTGATCCAGGGCACGATCCTGACGACGATCCTCTCGATGGTCCTCGGCGTCGTCGGGGGCGTGCTCATCGCCATCATGCGGCTGTCGAGCAACCCCGTGCTGCGGGGCGTCTCGTTCGTCTACACCTGGTTCTTCCGGGCCATCCCCCGGTACGTCCTGCTCGCCGTCCTCGGCGTCGGCGTGCTGTACCTCTACCCGACGCTCGACTTCGGCATCCCGTTCGGCAAGGAGATCGCCAAGGCGTTCGGCTTCGGCGACCCCACGTTCTACACCCTGGACGTCCGCACGATCAGCAGCGGCATCATCGTCGGCGTCATCGGCCTCGGCCTGTCCGAGGCCGCGTACATGGCCGAGATCGCCCGCGCCGGCATCCTGTCGGTCGACCGGGGGCAGACCGAGGCCGCCCAGGCCCTCGGCATGTCCTCGAGCAAGACGATGCGCCGGATCGTGCTCCCCCAGGCGATGCGGGTCATCGTGCCCCCGACGGGCAACGAGACCATCGCCATGGTGAAGGACACCTCGCTGCTGGCCGCGGTCCCCGTCACGACCGAGCTGTTCTTCCAGATCCAGCAGGTCGCCAACCAGACCTACCGGATCATGGGCTGCTACGTCGCCGCGGTGGCCTGGTACCTCATCATCTGCTCGGTCCTCATGGTCGGGCAGTCCTGGCTGGAGAAGCGGTTCGGCCGCGGCTTCGGCCAGCCCAGCGCGACCAACCGGGCCCGCTTCCTCAAGATCGGGGCAGACCACTGATGGCGACCGACATGACCAGCACCGGCCGCGCCCCGGCCGCGGCCGCGCAGTCGCACCCTGAGTTCCCCCTCGTCCACGCCGTCAACGTCACCAAGGCGTTCCACGGCAACGAGGTCCTCAAGGGCATCGACATGGACGTCGCGCAGCGCGAGGTCGTCTGCCTGCTCGGCCCGTCCGGCTCCGGCAAGACCACGTTCCTGCGCTGCATCAACCAGCTCGAGTCCATCGACGGCGGGCGCATCTGGGTCGACGGCGAGCTCATGGGCTTCTCCGACAGGGGCGGCACGCTGCACCACCTCACCGACAAGCAGGTCGCCGCCCAGCGCCGCGACATCGGCATGGTGTTCCAGCGGTTCAACCTGTTCCCGCACATGACGGCGCTCGAGAACATCATGGAGGCGCCGATCCAGGTCAAGGGCGAGCGAAAGCAGGACGTCCGCGACCGCGCCCAGGCCCTGCTCGAGCAGGTCGGCCTCGCCGACCGCCACGCGGCATACCCCTCCCAGCTCTCGGGTGGGCAGCAGCAGCGCATCGCCATCGCGCGGGCCCTGGCCATGCAGCCCAAGCTCATGCTCTTCGACGAGCCCACCTCGGCCCTCGACCCCGAGCTCGTCGGGGACGTCCTCCAGGTCATGCGCAAGCTGGCCCAGGACGGCATGACCATGATCGTCGTGACGCACGAGATGGGCTTCGCCCGTGACGTCGCCGACCGCGTGGTCTTCATGGACGGCGGGGTCGTGGTCGAGCAGGGCAAGCCGTCCGAGGTCATCAGCAACCCGCAGCACGACCGCACCCGGACGTTCCTGCGGCGGATGCACCAGGAGCGCGACGAGTAGTGCTCACGCTCGGCCTCGTCGTCGTCAAGGGCCGCTCGATGGAGCCGACCCTGCACACCGGTGACCGGATGGTGGTGCTGCGCGGCGCTCCCCCGAAGCTGGGGCGGCTCGCGATCGTCCGCCTGCCTCCCGACGAGACGGGCACGCCCCGGCCGCTGGCGGTCAAGCGGGTCACCATGCGCGACCCCGAGGACCCCAAGCGGTACTGGGTGGAGAGCGACAACCAGTCGATGCCGGGCGTCGCCGACTCGTGGACCTACGGCGTCGGGTCGCTCGGGCGGGACCAGATCCGCGGGCTGGTCCTGTTCCGCCTCCCCCACCGGCTGCGGCTCCCCCGTTTCCGCCTGCCGAGGGGGCCCCGTGCGACGGGTGGGGGCGCGGGGTAGGTTGGTCGAGCACGTGATCGTCCGTCTCGCAGAAGGGATTCGCATGCTCTCCCGTTTCTTCCGCACCACTGAGGTCAGCGCCCACTGCGACCTGCCCTGTGGTGTCTACGACCCCGCCCAGGCCCGCATCGAGGCCGAGTCGATCAAGGCGATCATCGCCAAGGTCGCCGACAACAACGACCCCGACTTCCGCACCCGCGCGGTCGTCATCAAGGAGCAGCGCTCCGAGCTGGTCAAGCACCACCTGTGGGTGCTGTGGACCGACTACTTCAAGGCGCCGCACTTCGAGAAGTACCCGCAGCTGCACACCCTCTTCAACGAGGCCACCAAGCTCGCGGGTGCGTCCGGCACCAAGGGCGAGTTCGACGCCGCCAAGGCCGACGAGCTGCTCGCCAAGATCGACGAGATCGACAAGATCTTCAAGGAGACCAAGGCCGCCTGAGGCGTCCCACTCCCGACCCGAGGGCCGGTCCGCACCCCGCGGACCGGCCCTCGGTCGTCTCTGGCCCTCCCCCTCCCCCTCCCCCGTGGTGCCCGCTCGTCTGGTGGCTCTCCCCTCCCCCCGTGGTGCCCGCTCGGGTGGCTCTCCGCCTCCCCCCGTGGTGCCCGCTCGTCTGCTCACAGACCTCGGTACCACTGCGCGCGGATCTGCTCTCTGCGCAGGCACACGGACCTCTGCGCAGTCGGTCAGCGTGCCCGTCCACAGGTCGGCCCCTCACGCGGCCCCATCCACAGACGCCGCCACCGAACCGGCGCCCGCCTCCCGCGTCGAGGAGGGTCGAGGGCATGTCCGAGGTCCTGCTGGCCCGTGCCCGCGCCCAGGGCGGTGTCTTCGCATCCTGCGACGCCACCGCCCAGGGCGTCACCCGCAACGTCGTCAGGGCGATGGTCCGGGACGGGACGATCACGCGGGTGGCTGCCCGCGCATACGTGCTCTCTGACACGCTCCGCGCAGCCCGGACCCCGGAGGCCGTCCACCGGCTGCACACCCTGGCCATCCTGAGGTCGTTCGACGGCCGGGTGGCCGCCAGCCACCACTCCGCGCTCGCGCTCCACGGGTTGCCGTTCTGGCGGGTGCCCGAGGACACCTTCCACGTATGCCGTGTGGCCGGCACCTCGAGCCGGGTGCGGGGCTTCCTGCACATCCACGAGTCGACGACGGCCGACCCGGTCGTGCGGCTCGGGCCTGCACGCGCGCTCGCGGTCACACCAGGCCTCGCCGCGGTCGGGACCGCCATGGTCGACGGGCTGGAGGCCGGAGTGGTCGCGATGGACGCGGCGTTGCACGCCGAGCTCGTCACGCGGGCCGACCTGCAGCGCCTCGTGGATGCCAACGCCCTCACGCCTGGCGTCTCGCGGGCCCGCGACGCCGTGGCCCTGGCGGACGGTTCCGCCGAGTCCCCCGGTGAGAGCCGCACCCGGATGGTGCTGCGGCACCTGCCGTCCACGGTCACCGTCGAGCCCCAGGCGGTCATCCTCGACAGGGACCACGGGTTCGTGGGCCGCAGCGACTTCCTGGTGGACGGGCTGGTCGTGGTCGAGTTCGACGGTCGCGCCAAGTACGGCCTCACGGGGACCGCCCCAGAGGACCTGTGGGCCGAGAAACGTCGCGAGGACCGGTTGCGCGCCCTCGGGTACGCCGTCGTCCGCCTCACGTGGGCGGACCTCGCAAACCCCGGCGCCGTGTGCCAGCGGGTGCTCGAGGCCCTGCGCCTCGCCCGCGTGGCCTGACTCCGCCTCGCGCCGCTGGCGTTCTCCGGCGCTGCCGCCGCACGTGCCAGTCTCCTGCCCGATTGACGCTCGTCTGCTCGCAGACGTCCGTGTCACTGCGCTCGGATCCGCTCTCTGCGCACAGGTACGCGGGTCTGTGCGCAGACGTCCGCGCCACCCTTGGCCGACGCTTGTCTGCTCGCAGACGTCCGTGTCACTGCGCTCGGATCCGCTCTCTGCGCACTGGTACCCGGGTCTGTGCGCAGACGAGCGGGCACGGGGGCGCGCGGGTCACGACGACCGGTCGGAAAGGCGCTGGTCAGATGGTGTGCGCGGCATCCCCCCACTGGGGTCCGACGAGGAATACGGTGCGGGGCGGATGGCGAACGCGATCCGCCCTTTTCGCATGTGGAGGTACGAGAGGTGAGCACCGACAACGCTGTCGACCACGACACCGTTCCACCCGCCAACAAGGGGATGCTGGCCGCGGCCGGGATCCTGCTGGCGATCCCCGTCATCGCCCTGTTGTGGGTGAGCAGCTACGCCAAGGTCGAGCCGAAGCTCGGCGGGTTCCCCTTCTTCATCTGGTACCAGTTCCTGTGGGTCTTCCTGTGCTCGGGGATGACCTACACGGCATACCGGCTCGTCCTCAGGGCGCGCCCCCACCGCCCCATGACGGACGCGACTCCCCGTGACGACGTGGAGGGTGGCCGATGAGCGCGATGGTCCCCGCCGCCGCGCACACCGGCGTCAACACCACGGCCCTCGTGGTGCTCGTCCTGCTGTTCCTGCTCGTCACCGGCATGGGCTTCTGGGCCACCCGCTGGCGCAAGGCCGACAGCATGGAGTCGCTCGACGAGTGGGGCCTCGGCGGTCGCCGGTTCGGCACCTGGGTGACCTGGTTCCTCCTCGGTGGCGACCTCTACACGGCCTACACGTTCGTGGCGGTGCCGGCGGCGATGTTCGCCCTCGGTGCGGTCAGCGGCTTCTTCGCCGTCCCGTACACGATCGTGCTCTACCCGATCATCTTCGTGTTCATGTCGCGCCTGTGGTCGGTGAGCCACCGGCACGGGTACGTCACCCCGGCCGACTTCGTGAAGGGCCGCTACGGCTCCCGCGGGCTGGCGCTGGCGATCTCGCTGACGGGCATCCTGGCGACGATGCCGTACATCGCACTCCAGCTCGTCGGCATCCAGGCCGTGCTCGAGGTCGCCGGCCTCGGTGGCAGCAACGCCCTCGCCAAGGACCTGCCGCTGTTCATCGCCTTCGCGCTGCTGGCGGCGTACACCTACTCCAGCGGCCTGCGGGCACCGGCCGTCATCGCGTTCGTCAAGGACGCGCTGATCTACCTCGTCATCATCGTCGCGGTCATCTACCTGCCGTCCAAGGTCGGCGGCTGGGACGCCGTGTTCGGCGCGGCCGAGGCGAAGATGGCCAAGCCCAACCCGGTGACGAACAAGCCCACGGGTGCCTTCATCCCGAACAGCCAGCAGTACTGGGCCTACGCGTCGCTGGCGCTGGGCTCGGCCATGGCGCTGTTCATGTACCCGCACTCGATCACGGCGACGCTCTCGAGCCAGAACCGCAACACCATCCGCCGCAACGCCTCGATCCTGCCGGCCTACAGCTTCGTGCTCGGCCTGCTGGCGCTGCTCGGCTGGGTCGCGATCAAGGCCGGCACCAAGCCGATCGGCCTCGACGGCAAGCCCAACGCACAGCTGGTCATCCCCCAGCTGTTCGAGGACATGTTCCCGAGCTGGTTCGCCGGCGTCGCGTTCGCAGCCGTCGCCATCGGTGCGCTCGTGCCGGCGGCGATCATGTCGATCGCGGCCGCCAACACCTTCACCCGCAACATCTACAAGGACTGGCTCAAGCCGGACGCCACCCACGCCCAGGAGGCCAAGGTCGGCAAGCTGGTGTCGCTGCTCGTGAAGGCGTTCGCGCTGGTGTTCGTCCTCACCCTCGACAAGCAGAACGCCATCAACTTCCAGCTCCTGGGTGGCATCTGGATCCTGCAGACGTTCCCCGCGATCGTCTTCGGCCTCTACACCCGCTGGTTCCACCGGTGGGCGCTGCTGGTTGGCTGGGCGGTCGGCATGGTCTACGGCACCATCACCGCCTACAACGTCATCAACCCCGCCACCAAGGGCCACTTCGGCGGCTCGCTGGCGCTGATCCCGAGCATCGGCAAGATGGGCTACATCGCGATGACGGCGTTCGTCTTCAACCTGGTCGTCGCCGCGGTCCTGACCCTGGTGCTCAACGCCCTCAAGGTCGACCGGGGCCACGACGAGACGATCAAGGGCGACTACTTCGCCGACGCGGGCGACCCCCGCGTGGAGAAGCACCTCGAGACCGACGTCCACCTCACCACCGGGTCTCCGTGACGCCGGCAGAGGTCTGACGAAGGGGTGGTGCCGGACGCGGT